>NZ_JAOTGF010000003.1:0-119446 GCF_044427305.1 Streptococcus sp. 2021WUSS109 | reverse complement strand
ACGGGCATTAGTCAAGTAATTATAGCACTAACCTGAACGAAGTTCAGCGAACGTCTTTAGACGTCGCTGGAGAGAAACGGCTTATAGCCGGTGTACAAGCCACCCGTTTTCACGGGTGGTTATGACTGGTTGGATAACAACTAGTCTTAGTATCTACATTTAAAGGGTTAGTAGAATCTAAACTTATTGTATCTTATTTTTTGAGAATATATCTATTTGGAGAATATGGTGTACGGTCAAAGTTTGTTTCTTGATTGAGAATTTCTTTAGCAATTTGCCAACCGATAATTGGGCCATTTGTCAGGCCGGTAGAGCCTAGACCACTAGCTACCCAGACATTAGGCATATCCTCAATATTTCCGTAGAATGGTGAATAAGTTGAAGTATAGGCGCGCGTTCCAATGCGAGTTCTGGCTACAGGATAGTTTGCCAAATCAGGCATGAATTCGGCTATTTTATCATGCATGGCTTGGATTTTTTCAGGGTCTAGTTCTAAATCGTACCCCATATCATCTTCATGAGTTGCACCAATAATGATTTTTCCATTTTCAAATGGTAGGATGTCAATCTCTCCGTAAGGCATACAAACTGGCCAATTATCAGTATCGAATTCTGTATCTAATTCTAACAATTGTCCTTTTTGTGGTCGAACATCCACTTGATAACCAAGAGGTTCAAGAATATGTGGCAACCAGGCCCCTGTGGCTAAGATAATATGGTCAGCAGTAAGCACTTGATTATCTACTTCGACAGTATGGTTGTCGAGCAGTTTTGCTTGTCCGTAGATACGTGTACCACCATTTTTCAAAAATTGTTCCTGAAGAATATCAATCAAACGCCCACCATCAATACGACCGCCACCTTCTAAATGGATACCAAAATAGTCTGGTTTAAGTAGTGGCAGGTACTGGTTAATTTCGGAGCCTACAAGCGGAGTAATTTCGCCAATAGTCGGAGTATCTATGCGACGTTCTTCGGCAATTTTTTGGATTTTATCAAGTAGTTCAGGCTTACTTTTTAGGCCGATGGTTCCAGTCTGTTTGAATGGAATTTCAGTAGCACCCGATTTTTCCAAATCGGCTACCAATTGACGGTAGAAAACAGCACCATCGGAAGTCAGCTTGTACCAGTCTTTATTTTTTTTCTGAGCCATCCATGGGCAGATGATACCTGCGGCAGCTCGTGTGGCTGTTCCAATACCTGAATCAATGAGAGTAAGATTGACTTGTTCTTCTTGGGAGAGATAAAAGGCTGCAGTAGAGCCGACAATTCCTCCGCCTATAATAATAACTTGTTTTTTCATAAGTTAATTATATCACAAATTCAGAAGTTTATTTATTTTTTTCAACATGATACAATAGAAAATAAGAAAAATTGAGGAGTTCGTGTGTCAGATATAATGTATCCTGAGGTCCTAACCGTTGGAAGTGGGGCCGTAAAAGTTGCAACAGTCGGAGATAGTTTGACTTATGGATATGGCTTGGAGAATCGTGAAAAAGATGCCTATCCTTGTATTCTAGCTGAGAAACTTGGTCATCACTATCAAGTTTCAAATTACGGATTGAGTGGGCGTTCACTTCAGTCAACTGCAGATTTTCCATACTTTAAAGAGAGGAATGCCCAACTTTCACTTGAGAGTGAAGCAGATATTGTCATCATCATGATTGGTAGTAACGATAGCCGAGGACCATATTGGAATAGGGAGAGATTTATTCGAGAGTATAGGGAAATGGCAGAGCAGTATATGGTTTTATCAAGCCAGCCAGATGTTTATTTAGTCATCCCGCCTTACGTACCAACCAGTCGTTTTGGATTGAATAATCAAATTATTGAAGATGAATTACAAAAGATTATCCCAGCTATCGGAAATGAACTTGGTTTACCAGTTATTAACCTTTACACTGTGACGGAGGGACATCTTGAATACTATAGCGATGGTCTTCATTTGACACCGCTAGGAAATCAAGTTATTGCTGAAGAGATTTACCAGCATCTCAGACACTAATGGCTCTAAATTGTGGTATAATACTAGTGAAATGGAGAGATTATGGTAAAAAGAGATTTAATAAAACAAATCAGTTTATTGGTCTTATTGATTTTGGGAATCATTGGCCTACGATTTTGGTTACTTGAGCCAGTCACGATTACCCCTGAGATGGCAAATAGTTATTTGAAGGAAAATGACTTTATCATGACGGTGCGAAATGTCCGCCCGATTCATGGAGATTTTATTTTGTATAACCATGAGGGAAAAGAGTATGTGAGTCGTGTGATTGCATTGGAAAACGAGACGGTTACCTATATGGACGATGTTCTCTATCGTAATGATATTATTGTTACAGAGAACTATTTAAAAACGCCTCATTCACAAGAAAGTTATACAGATGATTTTACATTGGAAACATTGACAAGTGGAAAGTACAATGTCATTCCAGAGGGGCACTATTTGGTGTTGAATGATGTACGAACGAATCAACAGGATAGTCGTAGTTTTGGTTTGATTTCTAGTGAGGCTATTGTTGGTAGACTGACTTTTCGGATTAGTCCACTTTCAGAATTTGGTTTTATTAAGACAGGGCTGGTTCAGTAGAATCAGCTTTTTTTTATTGTATTGAGATGACTGGATCTGTATTTTGAAATTAGACTAGACCAATTAAAATGTTGACAAGGATGAAATCTTGTTATATACTGATTTCACTGGTCTTTTTAGATATAAATTAGATTAGACCAATTTTTAAAGAAATGAAAGCCGATGTTAACAAACATCGTAGGTGATATGTATGTGTGGAATCGTTGGTGTTGTAGGAAATACAAACGCAACTGATATTTTGATTCAAGGACTTGAAAAATTAGAATACCGTGGTTATGATTCAGCAGGTATTTTTGTGACGGGTGGTGAGCAAGCCCATCTTGTGAAAGCTGTTGGTCGCATTGCAGAATTGTCTGCAAAAGTTGGCGATAAGACTGAAGGGACAACAGGGATCGGTCATACTCGTTGGGCGACTCATGGTAAGCCAACTGAGAACAACGCTCACCCTCACACTTCTCAAACTGCTGGACATATCCTAGTTCACAACGGTGTGATTGAAAACTACGCAGAAATCAAGGAAGAGTATCTTGCAGGTCATGACTTGAAAGGTCAGACAGATACAGAAATTGCTGTGCATTTGATTGGTCAATTTGCAGAAGAAGGTTTGTCAACTCTAGAAGCCTTCAAAAAAGCATTGAAGATTATTCAAGGTTCATATGCCTTTGCCTTGATTGATGCTAGGGATGCAGATACTATCTACGTTGCCAAAAATAAATCTCCACTTTTGATTGGTTTGGGCGATGGCTATAACATGGTCTGCTCAGATGCCATGGCTATGATTCGTGAGACGAGTGAATACATGGAAATTCACGATAAGGAATTAGTTATCGTGAAAAAAGATAGTGTTGAAGTCATGGATTATGATGGCAATGCGATTGAACGTGGTAGCTATACAGCTGAGCTTGATTTATCAGATATTGGTAAGGGAACTTATCCATACTACATGCTCAAGGAAATTGATGAGCAACCAACTGTTATGCGTAAATTGATTAGCGCCTATACAAATGAAGCTGGTCAGGTAACAGTTGACGCGGATATTATTAAGGCAGTACAAGAAGCTGACCGTATCTATATCTTGGCTGCTGGAACTTCCTATCACGCAGGATTTGCCGCAAAAGACTTCTTGGAAAAATTGACAGATACACCAGTGGAATTGGGAATTTCATCTGAGTGGGGCTACAATATGCCACTTTTGAGCAAAAAGCCACTCTTTGTCATGATTAGCCAGTCAGGTGAAACTGCTGATAGCCGTCAGGTATTGGTTAAAGCTAATGAAATGGGTATTCCAAGTTTGACTGTAACCAACGTTCCTGGTTCTACCCTATCACGTGAGGCAACTTACACCATGTTGCTCCATGCAGGACCAGAAATTGCGGTAGCTTCTACAAAAGCCTACACTGCACAGATTGCGACTTTGGCAATCTTGGCTAAGGCTGTCGGTGATGCAAATGGCAATGCCTACGCGAAAGAATTTGACTTGGTGCATGAATTGTCCATCGTAGCTCAATCTATCGAGGCCAGCTTGTCAGAAAAAGATGTGATTGCTGAAAAAGTTGAAAAACTCTTATCAACCACTCGCAACGCATTCTATATCGGTCGTGGTAGTGACTACTACGTTTCTATGGAAGCCAGCTTGAAATTGAAAGAAATTTCATACATCCAATGTGAAGGCTTTGCGGCTGGTGAATTGAAACACGGTACCATTTCATTGATTGAAGATGGTGTTCCAGTCTTGGCCTTGATTTCAAATCATCCACACCTTGCAAGCCATACTCGAGGCAATATTCAGGAAGTAGTGGCGCGTGGTGCCAATGTCTTGACAATTGTAGATGAAGCAGTAGCTAAGGAAGAAGATGACATCACTGTTACAACTGTTCATCCATTCTTGTCAGCGATTGCTATGGTCGTTCCGACACAGTTGATTGCATACTATGCGACATTGCAACGCGGTTTGGATGTTGATAAACCACGTAACTTGGCTAAGTCTGTTACTGTTGAATAAGAAGAAAAGGTTCGAATTTCGGACCTTTTTTCAAATCAATGAAAAAATATACAAAATTTTATTAAATTTTATTAAATTTATTAAAAATTCTGAAAAATTCTTTGAAATTAAGGATATTTTTTGATATACTAGAACCTAATAATTCTTTTAGGAGAGCTCTATGGATTATGTTTTGGAAGTTCTGCCCAGTCTACTAAATGGTGCAGCAGTCTCCTTGCAAGTATTTTTTCTAGTATTGATATTATCCTTGCCATTAGGAGCTGTTTTCGCTTTTTTAATGCAGATTAAATTTAAACCCTTACAATGGTTATTGCATTTCTATGTATTAATTATGCGAGGAACCCCCTTGCTTTTACAATTAATTTTTGTTTATTACGTTTTACCAAGTGTGGGTATTACATTTGACCGAATGCCTGCTGTGATTCTGGCCTTTACGCTCAACTATGCGGCCTATTTCTCTGAAATTTTCCGTGGTGGTATTGAAGCTATTCCAAAAGGTCAGTATGAAGCGGCTAAGGTATTGAAATTTACCCCTGTTCAGACCATTCGCTACATTGTCTTACCACAGGTCGTGAAAATTGTCCTACCAAGTGTTTTCAATGAAGTCATGACTTTGGTAAAGGATACTTCTTTGGTCTATGCACTTGGGGTTAGCGATTTGTTGTTGGCTAGTCGTACTGCTGCCAATCGTGATGCCAGCTTGGCGCCTATGTTTATCGCAGGTGCAATCTACCTATTGATGATCGGTGCGGTAACACTGATTTCGAAACAAGTAGAAAAGAAATTTGATTATTATAGATAGGAGGAAGTCATGTTAGAGTTACGCAATTTGTCAAAACGCTTTGAAGATAAACAGATTTTCTCCAACTATGATTTGGTCATTCCCGAAGGGAAAATTGTTGCCATCGTTGGTCAATCTGGCGGTGGTAAGACAACTCTTTTACGGATGTTGGCTGGTTTAGAGACTATTGATTCAGGAACTTTGATGTACAATGGTCAAGAACTGCCATTAGAGGAGTTGGGAAAACGACATTTGCTGGGCTTTGTCTTCCAGGACTTCCAGCTTTTCCCGCACCTATCCGTATTGGAAAACTTGGTTCTCTCTCCTATGAAAACGCAAAATATGTCGCGTTCAGAGGCGGAAGACAAGGCCCTTAAACTCTTGGATACTCTTGGACTTGCTAACCACGCAACTGCCTACCCGTTTTCATTATCGGGCGGACAGAAACAACGTGTGGCTTTGGCGCGTGCGATGATGATTGATCCTGAGATTATCGGCTATGATGAACCAACTTCGGCCCTAGACCCTGAATTAAGAAAAGAAGTTGAGAAACTGATTCTTGAAAATAGGGCTACTGGAATCACGCAAATTGTGGTCACCCATGATATGCAGTTTGCTGAGAATATCGCAGATGAAATCATCAAAATTGAACCGAAACACTAAGAAAAGGAACAAATATGATGATGAATATTAAAAAAATGATGCTTGGAGCTCTTGCTCTTGTAACTTCTTTAACTCTTGTTGCTTGTGGCTCCAATGATTCGGCTACTAAGTCTGATAATTGGACAGCCTACGAGTCTGAAAAATCCGTTACGATTGGCTTTGATAAGACCTTTGTTCCAATGGGATTTGAACAGACAGATGGTTCTTACACAGGTTTCGATATTGACTTGGCTAATGTAGTCTTTGAAAAATATGGAATTACTGTAAAATGGCAACCAATTGACTGGGACTTGAAAGAAACCGAATTGAATAACGGGAATATTGATTTAATTTGGAATGGTTATTCTATTACAGATGAGCGTAAGGAAAAAGTTCTCTTCACAAATCCCTACATGGATAACCAACAAGTTCTTGTAACCAAAAAATCTTCCAATATTAGCCAAGTATCTGATATGAAGGATAAGATTTTAGGTGCGCAAGCAGGTTCATCTGGCTATTCAGTATTTGAATCACAACCAGCTATTTTGAAAGATATTGTTCAAAATAACGATGCAAGTCAGTATGCGACCTTCAATGAAGCCTTGATTGACTTGAAAAACGATCGTATTGATGGCCTCTTGATTGACCGTGTGTATGCAAATTATTACTTGCAACAAGAGGGAATTATTGCAGATTACAACATCATTGATGCAGGTTTTGAAAATGAAGCCTTCGCAGTCGGTGCTCGTAAATCAGATACTACACTCGTAGAAAACATTAATAAGGCATTTGCTGAATTATATAAAGAAGGTAAATTCCAAGAAATTTCCCAAAAATGGTTTGGTGAGGATGTTGCAACCGATGCAGTAAAAAACTAATAATGTAGGCAAAAGTGACTGAACAAGACATCCATGATGGTTGCGCCCTCATCCACAGAATCAATGAAAAGAACTCGTGAAAACGGTGGGGGGCTACCCCAATATCATTAACTTAAGATTCTACTCCAATATTTGTTGGATAGGATCTTTTTATTATATGATTTTTAGTCCGTCATGATCCGTAAAGTATGTGACAAATAAGCCGAGGATGGGCAAAAAATGGTCCTATAATTTCTGTAGCGGGTAAAACCACTATGGAGCCTTTTAAATGTAAAAGTCCCATATGACCTATAATGAAAAGCGACAAAACTTACATTAGAAAGAGGCCATATGGAATAAATCAAGAGTTAGGAGAGTGACTCTTGATTCCTGAGCCTAGAAATAGAAAAGCGAAGATCTTATTACAAATTTTCTTGGAATAGAAGACAAAAATATCGCTATCATGACTGAATATGATGTGGAAACTCACTTAGATTGTGTGTCCCCAATGTCCTGCCTGAAAGGGACAAATAGTGAAATACGACTTCCAAAGAGCATCTAAAATCCTTTGCTTAGAAGCAGCTGATAATCCTCTCTCCTTATCCATCTTAGAAAGCGTCGGTTCAAGTGTAAAGAATGCGGGAAAATGGCTGTCGCTGAAATTCACTTATTAAAAAACGACCAAATCTCTGTTGCTATTAACCAGAAAAACACCCAATTACTACTCGTTGAGAATCAAGCAATGAGTAAGCAATGTTCACCTGATACTATTGTCATCAAGGATAGCTTTTCCATCCTGTTCGAAACTATAAAGTAAGAGTTTTTGAAGGAAGGCAGATATTGGTTGCAATGTATTGAAACACTTGTGGTTCCATGGTTTCGAAGGTTACTCTATCTGGCTATATTCTGAACTATGTTATTACACCAGTTTCTGATTATGTAGTGAATTGCTTGTTGGAAAGCTATCAGTAATCTGTGATTTTAGCAGATTTAGTCAGGAGTTTAAAGACAACTTGGAACAGAAGGATAGAACATGGAAGGAGTTAATTAGTATAACAAATGGAGATTATTAGCCATGAGGCGAACCATTGAAACTCGTTTTTTTGAATCATAAGCTTTGTTTGATATAGAACAACTCTTTGCCAGAGGACTGATCGGATTACAGCTACGGATTGCACAAATCCTACTGACTTATAATCTAAGCTATTTTGATTTTAACTAGTAGCACGGGTAAAAAACCTGCCTGGTTCAATCAGAACTAGGCAGGTTTTCTTTGTCATCTAAAGAATGGATTGAAATTTTTCTCATGTCCAACGCTGGTATTTTGACCGTGACCTGGATGGACAGTGTAGTGGTTTGGCAGGGTGAAGATATGCTCTCTGATGCCAGTAATCAGGTCATCAAAGTTGCTGGTTGGCAGGTCTGTACGTCCCACAGTTTCGCGGAAAAGTGCGTCTCCAGTGATGACACATTCATCCTCTGGGAAGATAAAGGAAACACCACCAATAGAGTGACCTGGTGTTGGAACTACCTTGAAATGAAAACCGTCAAACTGGTAGTCTTCTTGGTATTGGAAGATTTTTTCAGCAGGTCGGCAGACTACATTCTCCATATCATCATGACGAGGTAGACCTGATAGATTCATCTCTGGTGTATAGAGCCAGCTGGCTTCGCTTTCAGCCACATAGACAGGCGGGAAATTGTAGGTCTCACGCAGAATGTCCAAACTCATAATATGGTCATAGTGAGTGTGAGTCAGGAGAATAGCCGAAATTGGTTTTCCGATTTTTTCGATAGTTGCTTGAATTTTTGTCCAGTCACTCCCAGGGTCAATGATAATCAGATGGGTATCATTTTCAAGGTAGTAGGTATTTTGAAAAGCGACAGGATTGACAGATTTGTGAATAATCATTCTTTTTCCTTCTTCTAACAGTTACTGATGTTACTAGTCTAACAAAAAAACACGCCTTCTTCATGGAATTTGTTTGGAGCTTTTTCCATGAGAGGGAATATGCTATAATGAACAGTATGAAAGACACAAGAACAAGCAATCGGTATGCCGTTGTAGATTTGGAAGCAACTGGTACAGGTACCGATGCAAAAATCATTCAAATCGGGATTGTTCTCGTTGAAAATGGAGAAATCATTGACAGTTACGCAACGGACATCAATCCCTATGAGCTACTGGATGACCATATCAAGAATCTGACAGGGATCACAGACCAACAGCTAAGTCAGGCTCCGGATTTTGGTCAGGTAGCAAGTACCATTTATGACATGATTGGAGATGCTATTTTTGTAGCCCATAATGTCAAGTTTGATGCTAATCTCTTGGCAGAAGCACTCTTTTTTGAAGGCTATGAACTGTTGACACCGCGTGTAGATACGGTAGAATTATCACAGCTATTTTTTCCGACTTTTGAAAAATATAGCTTGGGAAACCTTGCAGAGCATTTGGAACTTGGTTTGGACCAGGCACACACGGCCATATCAGATGCCATGGCTACGGCGCGCTTGCTCATCAAAATTCAAGAGAAAATAAAGAGCTTACCCAGGTCTATCGTTGAAAAGATTCTTGATTTGGCGGACAATCTGCTCTTTGAATCCCGTCTGGTCATTGATGAGATGGTGCCTGTTCTGTCAGAAAATCTATCATACGATTTAGAATCTATTCATGACTTGGTCTTGAAAAAGCCAGAAGAAATCAAGTCAGCCTACCGATTATCTGAAGATTTTTCGACCAATATTGCCCTTCTCGGCTTGCATGAACGAAAAAAACAAACTGCTTTTGCTCAAGTAGTAGAAAAACGCTTGGTTGACGAAGAAAAAGTGCATTTTATCCAAGCGCAGGCAGGTTTGGGGAAGACTTACGGTTATCTCTTGCCTTTACTTGCTAAGTCAGACCAACCTTTATTGGTCACCGTACCGACCAAGCTCCTTCAAGAGCAGATTATGGAAAAGGAAGGGAGCAAGCTTAAAGAGATATTTCGTATTCCTATAGTCTCTCTAAAATCGCCCAAGCATTTTATCAAGTTAGACAACTACTGGAAAACCCTGCAGAGGCAGGATGATAATCGCCTGGTCAATCAATTCAAAATGCAGGTGCTTGTCTGGTTATGCGAAACTACGACAGGCGATTTGGATGAGCTTAAGCAAAAACAACGCTATCAAGTTTACTTTGATGAGATTGCCCACGATGGGAAATTGGAGCCTGAAAGTCTTTTCTGGGGCTTGGATTTTTGGCAACGATTGAACCAACAAGCTCTCTCTAGTAGACTGCTCATTACCAACCACGCTTACTTTCTCAGCCATCTTAAGGATCAAGATCCTCTCATGGATAAGCGTCTGGTGGTGATTGATGAAGCTCAAAAGTTTCTCTTGGCTGCTGAAAATCTAGCGACGGCTTCGCAAGATTTGACAAGTATGTTACAAGTATTGCAAAGTAAAAAGGACAGAGCGATGACTATTTTGGACCAACGTTTGTATGAGTCGTGCCAGTTTGAACTCAACCACTTTTTGAGTCGTTTTCGTCAGCATGGTCAACGAGAGGTTCAAAAGGCTGAACTTCATCAACTTGGTCAGAACCTGGAGGAGCTTGGAGATGTTGATTTGAACGACTTGCATCAGCTCATAGACTATTACGATACCTTTTGGTTGGAGGAGAAAAATTTAGAAGAAAAGCGGCTTGCCTATTTGCGGGGCTCCAAGGACAGCCTCCTAAATGCGACCAACTACCTGCCAGATACTAAGATTTTCTGCATCAGCGCAACCTTGACCATCAGCAAAAAGGTCAGTCTGGCGGATTTGCTGGGCTTTGAGCGGGTCACCTTGGATTTGATACCGACTCAAACTGTGACCGACCAGCAGCTGCTTTTTCCGACTCATCTCCCCGATATCCTCGCTTGGACCAAGGAGGAGCATGCAGCTTATTTGGCTACTACTTTAGGAGAAATAGCAGAGCTGGGACGACCGATTTTGGTCATGTTCACATCGATTTCTCTGCTCTTGCAGGTGTCGGATTTGTTAGAAGACAATAACATTCCCCACCTAGCCCAGCACAAGCATGGACAGGAAATGACTCTCAAACGTAAATTTGAACGAGGGGAATGCCAAATTTTACTCGGCACAGGTGTATTCTGGGAGGGCGTTGACTTTGCCAGTCAGAATCAATTGATTCAGGTTATTACAAGGCTCCCATTTGACAATCCAAAGGACCGGTTTGTACAAAAAATCAATCACCATCTGCGTGAAGAAGGGAAAAATCCATTTTATGATTACAGCCTGCCTATGATGATGATTAAGCTCAAACAAGCCATCGGTCGTACCAATCGCCATGACAAACAAGATTCACTAGTCTTGGTTTTGGACCCGCGTGTTTACACCAAACGCTATGGACAGCAAATTCTGTCCTTCTTTGAGAAAGATTATTCAATGTTAAGTGTGGATGCGAAAGAAATAGAAGGAGCTATTCAAGATTTTTTTGAATAAGTTGAAAGGGAGCCACAAGGCTTCCTTTTGTTTCCAGCGTTTTTTTAATGCTACTCATGATTAGGAATCTATTCCCTCTCTCCTTGCCGAATAACAGTGATTTTCTTTATGATTAAAATATGGTATAATTTTCCAAATATTAGTTTTTGTGAGAAGAGATTATGACAGAAAAAACAATTGTATTTAAGGTCGGGACAAGTTCTCTGACGCAAGAAAATGGGAGTTTGGACCGTATCAAAATCGCTCGGATTACCAATCAGCTGGCACAGTTGCACCAGAAGGGTTATCAGATTGTACTAGTAACATCTGGTTCGATCGCTGCTGGTTTTCGGAGATTGGGCTTTGACAAGCGGCCGACTAAGATTGCGGAGAAACAGGCTTCTGCGGCCGTTGGTCAAGGCTTGCTGATTGAGGAATACACGCAGAACCTGATGAAAGACGGCATTGTGTCAGCTCAGATCTTGTTGACTCAGGATGATTTTGCGGATGCCAGAAGGTATCAGAATGCCTCTCAAGCCTTGCAGGTCTTGCTCAAACAACGTGCTATTCCTATTATCAACGAAAATGATACCATTGCCATTGAGGAGATTAAGGTGGGGGATAACGATACTTTATCTGCCCAGGTGGCTTCACTCTTGAAAGCTGACCTCTTGGTGCTCTTGACGGATGTGGATGGACTTTACACTGCCAATCCCAACAGCGCTCCGACTGCCCAGCACTTGCCTGAAATCAAGGAAATTACGGAAGATTTATTTGCCATGGCAGCAGGAGCTGGCTCGTCCAACGGAACAGGTGGCATGACCACCAAATTGCAGGCGGCCCAGATTGCGACCAAGTCAGGCGTGCCCGTCTTTATCTGCTCTTCAAAAGAGGATACCGCCCTCTTACAGGCGGTCACCCAAGCCAATCGTGGAACGCTCTTTTTAGCAGATGACCATGCCATGAACCAACGCAAGCAGTGGATGGCCTTCTATGCTCGGACAGACGCGGCGGTTGAAGTGGATGCAGGAGCGGTTGATGCCATGTTGCACCAGGGCCGCAGTTTGTTAGCTACTGGTGTCAAAGCCCTCGAAGGAGACTTTGAAGTGGGCCAGGTCGTAGAAGTTTACAGCCAAGCAGACCATCGTTTGATTGGTAAAGGTCGGGTCAAACTGTCCTCCAAGGACTTGCAGGACCAGTTGGCAAATGGCAGAGCAGAGGGCGTGTTGATTCACCGCAACGATTGGGTTAGTTTATAGTCATTCAGTTTATCTCGATTATGTTGACGAACGAGTAAACTGAATGACTAAATAGGAGAAATTTATGACAACAACACAAGTATTATTAGATAGTTTATTGGTCCACAAGGCTTCTATCAACCTAGCGACAACAGAACAGAAAAACCAGGCCTTATCAGCAATGGCAGACCAGTTGGTTGCTCAGACTGAGGCAATCCTAGAAGGCAATGCCATCGATATGGAAAATGCCCAAGGCAAGATTAGCCAGGTGATGCAGGACCGTTTGCTGCTGACAGAGGAACGGATTGAAGCCATGGCAGATGGTATTCGGGCCTTGATTGGCTTGCCAGATCCTGTCGGATTAGTCTTGGAAGAATCTACTCGGGCAGACGGCTTGAACATTTGCAAGAAATCCATTCCCTTTGGTTTGGTGGGAATGATTTACGAAAGCCGACCAAACGTGACTTCAGATGCCGCTGCCTTGGCCATCAAGAGCGGAAATGCAGTCATCTTGCGTGGTGGCAAGGAAGCTTTTCATTCGGCCCAGGCTATTGTCACAGCCCTCAAAGCTGGTTTGGAGCAGGTTGGCCTATCACCTAAGGTCATCGAGCTAGTCCAAGATACCAGTCGTGCCTCTGCGACCGAGTTGATGACTGCCCAAGGCAAGATTGACCTCTTGGTGCCACGTGGCGGTGCAGGACTCATTCAAGCCATAGTAGAAAATGCGACTGTGCCAGTTATTGAAACAGGAACAGGTATCTGCCATGTCTATGTGGACAAGGATGCGGACTTGGACAAGGCTTTGCGGATTGTGGTCAATGCCAAAACCAGTCGTCCCTCAGTCTGCAATGCGGCGGAAGTCTTGTTGGTCCATGAGGAAATTGCCAGCCAATTCCTACCTCGCTTGGAAGAAGCTCTGGCTGGTCAGGTGGAATTACGTGCTGACAGTCAGGCTCAGGCTCTTCTCAACCAATCTACACCGGCAGGTGAGCAGGATTTTGATACAGAATTTCTGGACTTTATCTTGGCGGTCAAGGTCGTTTCAAGTGTAGAAGAGGCTATCAGCCACATCGCTCAACACTCGACAGGGCACAGCGAGGCGATTGTGACGGAAAACAGCCAGACAGCAGAGTGTTTCACACTTTATGTCGATTCAGCAGCAGTCTATGTCAATGCCTCGACCCGCTTCACAGACGGTGGCGAGTTCGGTCTGGGCTGCGAGTTGGGCATTTCCACCCAGAAGATGCACGCCCGTGGTCCAATGGGAATGCGTGAAATGACCACCTACAAGTACATCATCACAGGCGACGGCCACATTCGTTAGGAGGACAAGATGAAGATTGGATTTATCGGACTGGGCAATATGGGAGCGGCTCTGGCCCAAGCGGTCAGCCAGCAGCCAGATACCCAGCTCCTCCTCAGCAACCACAACCCAGAAAAAGCCCAGGCTCTTCAAGAGAAGGTAGGCGGTCAGCTTTTTTCTAATGGACAAATAGCAGAGCAGGCCGAGATTATTTTCCTTGGGGTCAAGCCTCACCTGATTCAGACAGTCTTGTCAGGCTTGCAGGACCAGATTAGCCAGAATCCATCAGCTATCTGGATTTCCATGGCAGCAGGAGTGCCCCTTGACAGCCTGGCAGCATTTGTGTCGGCAGATAAAGTCATCCGTATCATGCCCAACACACCAGTCGCTATCGGCCAAGGCATGACAACCTATAGCTTGGTCAATCAAGAGCTCGCTCCGCTATTGGAACAAATCCTAGAAAAATCAGGCAAGGTCCAGCAGGTGCCAGAGAGCCTGATCGACGCAGCAACGGCTATCGCAGGTTGCGGACCAGCCTTTGTCTATCAGATGATTGAGGCTTTGACCGATGCCGGTGTGCAAAACGGGCTCACAGCTCAAGATGCCAAGGTTTTGGCGGCCCAAACCCTAGCAGGAACTGCTCAGATGGTCTTAACCAGCGACAAGCACCCAGCCCAGCTGAGACAGGAAGTGACGTCGCCAGGCGGCTCGACTATCGCAGGCGTGGTAGCTCTTGAAAAAGAAGGCTTCCGTTACGCCATTATCAAGGCAGTCGCCGCCGCCCTCAAAAAGACTAGAAAATTAGGCAAAAAATAGAAGACAGCAAAAAACGGGACTTTTAATCCCGTTTTGTTTTTTCCTTGATCCATTGACTGACGTTGGACAGGGCCTTGCTTTGCTCTGCCTTGCGTTTTTGTTCCTGGACAAAATCTGCAAAGCTTTGCTTGACGCCGTCCTTTTGAACCTTGTCCTGCAAATCATGCCATTTCTTTTTAAGGTTGCTAGAAGTCCGTTCGTAGTAGTCTTCAAGGATTTCTTCCTTGGACTTGTAATTGCGGTAGAAGGCATTGCGTGACACACCAGCTTTTCGGACCAATTCAGATACCGAAATTTGCTTGAGCTCCTTTTTCTCTAGGAGAAATAGCAGAGCAGTTTCTATTGATTCCTTAGTCAGTTGATTTGCTTCTTTATTTGATTGATAGAGGTTTTTCAAAGATTGGGGTGAAATTTTACGACCTGCCATAGTTTTCCTTTTCCGAGTGTCACATCTGAAAGAAAATGCTTTCAGATAGGGTAGTTTAATGATATAATTGTAAGTAAATAGAGATTTATTGTCAAATAAAAAAGTAAAATTGGAAATGAGAATATTATGACAAAATGGAAAATCGTTGCAGATTCGGGCTGCGACTATCGTCAATTAGCTAATCTAGCTCCGGACACTGAATTTATTAGTGTGCCACTTACCATCCAAGTTGGAGAACAAGCATTTGTTGATGATGCAAGCTTGGATATTGATCACATGATGGAGGTGATGGAAGCATCTAAGTCTGCAGCGGGGTCTGCGTGCCCAAGTCCGCAGGCTTATCAGGCAGCTTTTGAGGGAGCTGAGAACATTATCGTTGTGACGATTACAGGAGGGCTATCAGGTAGTTTTAATGCGGCACGAGTAGCTAGGGATATGTATATCGAAGAGCATCCGAATGTCAATATCCATTTGATAGATAGTTTGTCAGCCAGTGGGGAAATGGATTTACTTGTTGACGAAATCAATCGCTTAATTGGTGCAGGACTAGATTTTCCACAAGTAGTAGAAGCGATAACTCACTATCGGGAACACAGTAAGCTCCTCTTTGTTTTAGCGAAGGTTGATAATCTTGTTAAGAATGGAAGACTGAGCAAATTGGTAGGCACTGTCGTTGGTCTTCTCAATATCCGTATGGTTGGTGAGGCAAGCGCTGAAGGAAAATTAGAGTTGCTTCAAAAGGCGCGTGGTCATAAGAAATCTGTGACAGCAGCCTTTGAAGAAATGAAAAAAGCAGGTTATGATGGTGGTCGAATTGTCATGGCCCACCGCAACAATGCTAAGTTCTTCCAACAATTCTCAGAGTTGGTAAAAGCAAGTTTTCCAACGGCTGTTATTGATGAAGTTGCAACATCAGGGCTATGCAGTTTTTATGCTGAAGAAGGTGGACTTTTGATGGGCTATGAAGTGAAAGCGTGATTCACAGAGTAACAATTTTGGGATGTAATTTCCACTATAGAATAATCCCCCTCGTCTTTTAAGTTCGAGGGGGATTGTTTGTATGAGGTTATTAAATTTCATTCATTCAAATATCTTATGAATTGCTCCAGTTTATCTGCAAAATCTTGTTCAAAGAAGATCTGTAAGAAATCAGCTTTCTGTCCGCTGAAATAATAACATTTTCCAAACTTGTGTTGGATGCTAGGAGAAAGAATCCCCTTGCTTAGCTGAAAGGTCACGCTCCCTTTGGAAATTTGATACGGGATGTTCAAAGCGTATTTCTCTAAACAATCTTTTATTTTATTCCACTGAGCGTGATAAATATGATGAAGATGCTGTGTGTTCCGTGCAAACATACCGTTATCAATATAGAGCGAGAGAGCTTTTTGCATAATAAGATTGGTATCGTAGTCGATTAGACTCTTATGTTTGATGAAGGTATCACGTAGCTGATTAGGAAGGCTGATTGCACCGATTCGGAGGGCAGGAAAGAGTGTCGGTGTAAAAGATTTTATATAGATGACATGATTATCTGTATCAAGATAGTGTAAAGGTAGGCTATGACTAGAGTCGAAATCTGCTAAATAGTCATCCTCAATGATGTAGACATCGTATTGCTTTGCTAATTTTACGATGGCTGTTTTTGTTGCTATATCATAAGTTGAACCGAGAGGGTTGTGCAAGCGAGGAATTGTGTAGAAAAACTTAATTTTTCCAGTTTGGAAGATACTTTCCAATTCTTCTAGGTCAATTCCATCTAAATCCCGTTCAATTGTTTGATAGGGGATTCCTTGATGTCGAATGAGCTCTATCATTCGTGAATAGGTAGGGTTCTCTATCAAGATTTCCGTTTTTCCAGCCAAGGTTTCCATTTGTGTGAGAATATATAGAGCTTGTTGACTACCAGCTGTGATAACCAGCTGGTCTTTTTTTGTATAGACATGATAGTCCATTAACAGACTTTGAACGGAGGAAATCAATTCTGCCAATCCCTCTTGCTGGTGATAGTAGTTGAATAGGTAATTTTCCCGGCCAATAAGACTTTCGTTTAGACAAATCCGAAAATCTTCATAGGGTAATTCTTGAAAGTCTGCAGGATTGAGCTCTACAGTATGGTCTTGGAAATCTCTATCTTCTAAGATATAATAACCGCTTTTTTCGACAGCGTAGATCTTATTTTGGTATTTTAATTCCAACATAGCCTTTTGGACAGTGTCTTTGCTACAATGATATTGCTCGCTGAGTTGACGGATAGAAGGTAATTTCTCTCCACGTTTGAATCGATGTTCCTCTATTCCAGCCAAAATATCTTGGATGATAACTTGATATTTTTTCATCTAGGCCCCCTTTTTTATAGACTATGTTACTAGCTAGTATATAGGAAAAGTTGCAGAAAGACAATATATGAATGATGGGGTTGAGGTTCAGGTTCAGGAATTAAGCTACTATATGGTATAATTAAGTGATGAAAATAATTATACCTAATGCAAAAGAAGTAAATACAAATCTAGAGAATGCCTCGTTTTATCCCTTGTCTGATCGAAGCAAGCCAGTGCTGGCTGCCATAAGTCAATTTGATGTAAAAAAGCTGGCTGCCTTCTATAAGTTGAATGAAGTAAAGGCTGAGTTAGAAGCTGACCGTTGGTATCGAATCAGGACAGGTCAAGCAAAAACCTATCCAGCCTGGCAGTTATATGATGGTCTCATGTATCGTTATATGGATAGGCGAGATATAGATTCGAAAGAAGAAAAATACCTACGTGACCATGTTCGTGTAGCGACAGCCTTATACGGATTGATTCATCCTTTTGAATTCATTTCACCTCACCGCTTAGATTTTCAAGGGAGCTTAAAGATAGGCAATCAGTCTTTGAAACAGTACTGGCGACCGTATTATGACCAAGAAGTTGGTGATGATGAACTGATTCTCTCACTGGCTTCGTCAGAATTTGAGCAGGTGTTTTCTCCACAGATTCAGAAAAGATTAGTTAAAATTCTTTTCATGGAAGAAAAAGCAGGTCAGCTAAAAGTTCACTCAACTATATCAAAAAAAGGCAGAGGAAGATTGCTGTCCTGGTTGGCTAAGAACAATATTCAGAAATTATCGGACATTCAAGATTTTAAGGTGGATGGCTTTGAATATTGTGCTTCCGAATCAACGGCAAACCAACTTACCTTCATACGATCAATCAAAATGTGAAATTATGAACAAGATAACGTTTTCTGATGTCAAGCGTATCTAGAAAAATCTTGATTTCTATGGTATAATGGGTAAGTTATAAGTAAAAAGGAAGGTTGTTTATGAAAAAGAGAAGCGGACGGAGAAAATCGTCTAAGCTTAAGTCGGTAAATTTTGCGCTTTGGGTGTTATATGCCATTATTCTATGTCTGTTCTTAGTGACTATGTATCGCTATAACATCCTAGATTTTCGGTATTTGAACTATATTGTAACAATCCTGTTGATAGGGGTTGCAGTATTGACTGGCTTGTTGATGTGGCGTAAGAAAGCACGCATATTTACAGCACTCGTACTTATTTTTTCACTGGTCATCACTTCTGTCGGAATCTATGGAATGCAAGAAGTTGTTAAGTTTTCGACACGACTAAATTCAAATTCGACATTTTCAGAATATGAAATGAGCATCCTCGTCCCAGCAAATAGTGATATTACAGATGTTCAACAGGTCACTAATGTACTTGCTCCGGCTGAATACGATCAAGACAACATCACTGCTTTATTAAATGATATTTCCAAAATGGAGTCTACTCAATTAACTACAAGTCCGACGACCTCTTATCTAACAGCCTACCAAGCTATGCTAAATGGTGAGAGTCAAGCAATGATTTTCAATGGAGTTTTTACCAATATTTTAGAAAATGAGGATCCAGACTTCTCTTCAAAAGTGAGGAAAATATATAGTTTCAAAGTGACTCAGACTGTTGATACAGCTACTAAGCAGGTGAGTGGAGACAGTTTTAATATCTATATTAGCGGCATTGATACATATGGCCCAATTTCGTCTGTTTCGCGTTCAGATGTTAATATTATTATGACTATTAATCGTGCTACACATAAGATTTTATTGACAACTACTCCACGAGATTCTTATGTTGCTATCGCAGATGGTGGGCAAAATCAATACGACAAATTAACTCATGCTGGTATTTATGGTGTCAATGCCTCTGTGCATACCTTGGAAAATCTTTATGGTATCAATATCAGTAATTATATCCGTCTCAACTTTACATCCTTCCTACAGTTGATTGATTTGGTTGGAGGTATCGATGTAGAAAACACCCAAGAGTTCACAAGTGGTGAACACACTTTCCCAGTGGGAACAGTACACTTAAATGCAGAGCAAGCGCTAATCTTTGTTCGTGAGCGGTATTCGTTGGCTAATGGTGATAATGACCGTGGTAAAAACCAAGAAAAAGTCATTGCAGCACTTATAAAAAAATTGAGCTCACCAGAGAATTTACGTAATTATCAAGCTATTTTAAATAGTTTAGAAGGATCTATTCAAACGGATCTAAGTATTGAAACAATTATAGGCTTAGTTAATACGCAATTAGAAGCTGGCACACAATTTACAGTGGAGTCACAAGCGCTAGTTGGAAATGGTCGAACAGACTTGCCTTCTTATGCCATGCCGGATTCACAACTTTATATGTTGGAAATAAACCAAGAAAGTTTGGAACAAACAAAGGCTGCTATTCAGTCAGTATTGGATGGAAATTAAAAAATAGGGAGAAAACATGAATAATCAAGAAATGAATACAATCGAAATTGATATTTTACTCTTACTGAAAACGATTTGGAGAAAAAAAATCATTATCCTTCTGCTGGGACTATTAGGTGCAGGGTTAGCTTTTGCTTATAGTAGTTTTTTGGTAACGCCGCAATATGATTCGACAACTCGTATCTATGTAGTTGGGCAACATGCTGAAGCTGGCGCGGGATTGACAAATCAGGATTTACAAGCTGGGTCTTATTTGGTAAAAGACTATAAGGAAATCATCCTATCACAAGATGTACTGACACAGGTGGCTACAGAGTTGAATTTGAATGGGAACCTAAAAGAAAAGGTTTCGGTTTCTATTCCTGTTGATACTCGTATTGTTTCTATCTCCGTGCGTGATTCGAACCCGAATGAGGCTGCTCGCATCGCAAATAGCCTCCGTAGTTTTGCGGCACAAAAAATCATCGAAGTTACAAAAGTGAGCGATGTTACAACACTCGAGGAGGCTGTCCCAGCAGAGGAGCCATCAACTCCTAATACCAAACGCAATATCTTGCTTGGTTTATTAGCCGGCAGTGTCTTGGCAACAGGTCTCGTGTTGGTTATGGAAATTTTAGATGACCGTGTAAAACGTCCTCAGGATATCGAAGAGGTAATGGGATTGACATTGCTAGGTGTAGTGCCAGATTCGAAGAAATTGAAATAGGAGAAAAATATGGCGACATTAGAAATTGCACGTACGAAGAAAGAATTAGTAAATAAGACGGAAGAATATTTTAACGCTATCCGTACGAATATTCAACTCAGTGGGGAAGATATTAAAGTGGTTGGTATAACTTCTGTCCAATCAAATGAAGGAAAGAGTACAACAGCAGCTAGTCTTGCTATTGCCTATGCTCGTTCTGGCTACAAGACAGTCCTGGTTGATGCCGATATTCGAAACTCAGTGATGTCAGGTTTCTTTAAGCCAATTACGAAAATTACTGGTTTAACTGATTATTTAGCAGGAACTACTGATTTATCTCGAGGGCTATGTGAAACAAATATTCCGAATTTAACAGTTATCGAGTCTGGTAAAATATCACCAAACCCAACTGCCCTTCTACAAAGTAAGAATTTTGAGAACTTATTAGCTACTCTTCGTCGGTATTTTGACTATGTGGTTGTAGATTGTCCACCTCTAGGGATGGTAATTGATGCTGCAATTATTGCTCAGAAGTGTGATGCAATGGTCTTAGTAGCAGAGGCAGGACATGTTAAACGTTCAGCCGTGAAAAAAGTAAAGGAACAGTTGGAGCAAACAGGAACACCGTTCTTAGGCGTTATCTTGAACAAGTATGATATTGCAACTGAGAAATATGGTGATTATGGAAATTATGGTAACTATGGAAATTACGGTAAAAAAGCTTGATTTTTATTATATGAGCTTTGATTAAGTAGGTGTTAGTATGATTGATGTTCATTCGCATATTATATTTGGTGTGGATGATGGTCCAAAGACAATTGAAGAGAGTCTAGATTTGATAGGAGAAGCTTATCGTCAGGGGGTTCGCTTCATAGTTGCTACTTCTCATAGACGAAAAGGGATGTTTGAAACTCCTGAGAAAATTATTATGACTAATTTTGTTCAAGTAAAAGAGAGAGTTAAAGTAGCTTATCCAGAAATGACTTTATGTTATGGAGCGGAACTTTACTATAATAAGGATATACTACGTAAACTCGAAAAAAAGGAAGTTCCAACTCTTAATGGAACGCGCTATATTCTCCTAGAATTTAGTAAGAATACTCCTTGGAAAGAAATCCAAGAGGCTGTGAATGAAGTAATGTTACTTGGACTGACTCCACTACTTGCCCATATAGAGCGTTATGATGCTCTGGCATTTCAGTCAGAGCGAGTAGAAGAGTTAATCGACAAGGGGTGTTATACTCAAATTAATAGCAGCCATGTGTTAAAACCAAGTTTAATTGGTGACCGAGCAAAAGAGTTTAAGAAACGGGCACGGTACTTTTTAGAGCAGGATTTGGTGCACTGTGTGGCTAGTGATATGCATAATTTATCAAATAGACCTCCGTTTATGAGAGAGGCTTATAAGTCAATAACAGAGGAATTTGGGGAAGATAGAGCAAAAGCTTTATTGAAAAAGAACCCTCTTATGTTATTAAAAAACCAGGTGATTTAAGCTGGTTACTCTAGATTTTGGAGAAAAAAATGGATTTAGGAACTGTTACCGATAAACTGTTAGAGCGTAATAGCAAAAGATTGATACTTATATGCATGGATACTTTTCTCATTGTAGTTTCCATGAATTTGAGTAGACTGTTCTTGGATATTATTATTGACATCCCAGATAAACGTTTCATTCTTGCAGTTTTATTTGTATTGATATTCTATCTGATTATTTCAGTTAGATTAAAGATTTTTTCGTTAATTACGAGGTATACCGGTTATCAGAGTTATGTAAAAATAGGGTTGAGCTTGATATCTACTTATTCATTATTTTTAATTATCTCAACGATTTTATGGCAGAGTTTTAGTTATCGCTTCATCTTAGTATCCTTATTTTTGTCATATGTATTGCTCATTACCCCAAGGATTGTTTGGAAAGTCTTGCATGAGACACGAAAAAATGCTATTCGTAAGACGGATAGCTCACTGCGAATTTTGGTGGTAGGTGCTGGAGATGGTGGAAATATTTTTATCAATACCGTCGAAGATCGAAAATTGAATTTTGAAATTG
This sequence comes from Streptococcus sp. 2021WUSS109, assembly GCF_044427305.1. Lineage (NCBI taxonomy): Bacteria > Bacillati > Bacillota > Bacilli > Lactobacillales > Streptococcaceae > Streptococcus > Streptococcus sp. 2021WUSS109. The sequence continues at coordinate 96,845 of NZ_JAOTGF010000003.1, read as the reverse complement.
TCGGCATAGTCGATCGTGATCCAAATAAACTTGGAACATTTATCCGTAACACCAAAGTTTTAGGAAATCGCAATGATATTCCACGCTTAGTAGAAGAATTGGCAGTTGATCAAGTAACGATTGCTATCCCTTCCTTAAATGGTAAGGAGCGAGAGAAGATTGTTGAAATCTGTAATACTACAGGAGTGACTGTCAATAATATGCCTAGTATTGAAGATATTATGGCGGGAAACATGTCTGTTAGTGCCTTTCAGGAAATTGACGTAGCAGATCTTCTTGGTCGACCAGAGGTTGTTTTGGATCAGGATGAGTTGAATCAGTTTTTCAAAGGGAAAACAATTCTTGTCACAGGAGCAGGAGGCTCGATTGGTTCAGAGTTATGTCGTCAAATTGCTAAGTTTACGCCTCAACGATTGTTGTTGCTTGGACATGGGGAAAATTCAATTTACCTCATTCATCGAGAGTTACTAGAGAAATATCGAGGTAAGATTGAGTTCGTCCCTCTCATCGCAGATATTCAAGACAGAGAGTTGATTTTTAGTATAATGTCTGAGTATCAACCTAATGTTGTTTATCATGCTGCAGCACATAAGCATGTTCCTTTAATGGAATATAATCCACATGAAGCAGTAAAGAATAATATTTTTGGAACCAAGAATGTGGCTGAAGCAGCTAAAGCAGCTAGGGTTGAAAAATTTGTAATGGTTTCGACCGATAAGGCAGTCAATCCACCAAATGTTATGGGGGCGACTAAACGGGTAGCAGAAATGATTGTTACTGGCTTAAATGAAACAGGACAAACACAATTTGCTGCAGTAAGGTTCGGAAATGTTTTAGGTAGTCGTGGAAGTGTTGTTCCTCTATTTAAGGAACAAATCAAAAAAGGTGGTCCAGTTACCGTTACTGACTTTAGGATGACTCGTTACTTCATGACTATTCCAGAAGCCAGTCGTTTGGTTATCCAAGCAGGACATTTGGCAAAAGGCGGAGAAATCTTTGTCTTGGATATGGGTGAGCCTGTACAAATTTTGGAATTGGCAAGAAAAGTTATTCTGCTGAGTGGTCATACTGAGGAAGAAATTGGAATTGTTGAATCAGGTATTCGTCCTGGGGAAAAACTCTACGAGGAATTACTATCAACAGAAGAACGTATCAGCGAACAGATTTATGAAAAAATATTTGTAGGTCGCGTTACAAATAAACAATCGGATATTGTCAATTCATTTATCAATGGATTACTCCAAAAAGATAGAAATGAATTAAAAGATAAGTTGATTGAATTTGCTAAACAAGAATAAGAAAGTAAAAAAATATTTTTACTTTCCTAGAGTTTAAACGATGTTTAGGCTCTAGGATGGTTGAAATACTTAATGAATATAATATTGGAGAGTCGGTTCCAAGATATTTAAAATTTAGTAAATTTGCTTTACATTATTAGGAGACTATCGGCTTTTATAGATGTGAATGAGTTGATAAGAATAAAATGAAAAATGGAGATGAAAATGTATCCAATTTGTAAGCGCATTTTAGCAATCATTATTTCAGGAAGTGCTATTGTTATTCTAAGTCCAATCTTATTATTGATTGCATTGGCAATTAAATTAGATTCTAGAGGTCCGGTACTATTTAAACAAAAACGAGTTGGTAAGAATAAAAAACACTTCATGATTTATAAATTCCGCTCTATGTATGTAGATGCTCCAAGCGATATGCCAACCCATCTTTTGAAGGATCCTACAGCGATGATTACAAAAGTAGGAGCTTTTCTACGAAAGACTAGTCTCGATGAATTACCTCAGCTATTCAATATTTTCAAAGGAGAAATGGCCATTGTTGGTCCACGTCCAGCCCTATGGAATCAATACGATTTGATTGAGGAACGAGATAAATATAGAGCAAATGACATTCGTCCAGGTCTGACTGGTTGGGCTCAAATTAATGGCCGTGATGAGTTAGAGATTGATGAAAAGTCAAAATTAGATGGCTACTATGTTGAGAATATGGGGCTTCTGCTTGATATTAAGTGTTTTTTTGGAACGTTTATTAGTGTAGCAAAAAGTGAAGGTGTCGTCGAAGGCGGAACGGGGCAGAAAGGGAAGTCATGAAAAGAGTATTGATAACAGGAGCAAACTCATATATTGGAACTTCGTTTGAAGAATACGTAAAAAATAAGGATAGCAATTTTGAAATTGATACCCTTGATTTATTAGATTCAAATTGGGAAGAGTTTGATTTTTCAGGCTATGACTCCTTGTTTCACGTGGCTGGAATCGCACATTTTTCAAAAGATGAAAGTCAGAAACAACTTTACTATGATGTTAATACAGAATTAACCCATAAAGTTGCCTCCAAAGCTAAACTGTCGAATGTACAACAATTTATCTTTATGAGCAGCATCATCGTCTATGGTGATAGTTCAAGTTCAGAAAGGATTATTACTAGAGAAACAGTTCCAAGTCCTTCTGATTTTTATGGAGATAGTAAGTGGCAAGCAGAAAAAAAACTGTCAGGCTTAGCCAATGATGACTTTAAAATTGTTATCGTTCGTCCTCCGATGATTTATGGAAAAGGATCGAAGGGAAATTATCCTAAACTTTCAAAGTTGGCTCAGAAAACACCAGTTTTTCCTAAAATTTTGAATTCTCGAAGTATGCTACATATTGACAATCTTTGTGAATTTATCCTACAGGCTATTGAAAGAAAAATAGAAGGCGTCTATTTTCCACAAAATTCAGAATATGTTACCACATCTGACCTGGTAGGTAAGATTGCTGTGGCACATCATAAAAAAATCTATTTCACCAAATTATTCAATCCAATTATTAGACTATTTTTCGGATTAGATACGGTGAAGAAAGTATTTGGAAATCTTGTTTATGAAAAAGAGATGAGTCGTTATGACTTTGAATATCAGGTAATCGACTTTGAGGAATCAATAAAAAATACAGAATTATGATAGAACAAAAATTAAAGGGGAAAAGAATCTTATTCATTGCACTTCCTGGTTATTCCAAAGGTATGAAGGAAAAAATGGAAGATATGGGTGCGGAGGTTATCCATATTAATGACAAACCGAAGGATACTTTTCTAGGTAAGGCTCTAGGAAGACTAGGTTTGGGTTTCTACGAGAATATTATTAATGATTACTATGCTGCCGAATTGTCAAAAATTCGAGAAAAAAACTTTGACTACATATTAGTTATTCGTGGAGAGTACACCCCTAAAGACAGTTTGGAAAGGATGCGTTCCTATTTTCCAACTGCCAAAATGGTTCTCTATATGTGGGATAGCTTAGTAAATAATAAATTTATTCGTGCAAAGTGGGAATATTATGATAAAGTTTATACTTTTGATAGGATAGACTACCTCAATCATAAAGAATCAATTGATTTTTTACCTTTATTCTATTATGAGGATTATTTGCCAAAAGATACAGGCGTTACAGAATATAAATATGATATGTCCTTTATTGGAACAGGCCATGAAGATCGGGTAAAGATTGTAAAAGCATTAACACATCAGTTAGAAAATAAGCAACGTAACGTATTTTCTTATTTTTTCATCCCACACAAATTAGTGTACTACCTTAATAAAATCAAAAATCCCTATTTCAAATATGTACGGATGGAGGATGTAGAATTCAAGCAATTACCATTTGAAAAATTATATGAAATATACTCTCAATCAAAGTGTGTAGTTGATATTGAAAGCTCAAAACAAAATGGACTGACCATGAGGACAATTGAAATGATCGGTCTGGAGAAAAAACTGATAACGACAAATAAAGATATTGTTCATTATGACTTTTTCAATCCAGATAATATAATGATTCTAGATAGGAAAGACCCTGTTATTGATTTAGAATTCATAGACAAACCTTATATTCCACTAGATGAAAAGATAAGAACTAAATACAGTTTACACGATTGGATACTAAATGTACTTGAAATAACCTAAGGAAAGGTAAGTAAAAATGATAAAAAAAGTTTTTTGGTTTTTGCGATTAGTGTTCTTAAAACCTTTTTTTAAATCTGTCGGAAAAAATTCTTATCTAGGACCAACAGTGGCTACCCATGGTTTAAAGGGAGTTTCCATTGGCAATCGAGTGAGAATTTATCCAGGAGCCAGAATGGAAACTCATAGTAATGGAGAAATTTTGATAGGGGACAATTGTTCTATTGGACAAAATTTTCATGTTACCTCAACCAATGGATCATTATATATAGGTAATAATACAACTATTTCGGGAAATGTATTTATCACAAATATTGATCATGAATATCAAGAGATAGGTAAACCAATTCTTGAGCAACCATTAAAATACAGTAAAACTCGGATTGGAGACAATTGTTTTATTGGTTTTGGTGCCTCAATTCAAGCAGGTACAGTATTGGGAAAACAATGTATCGTTGGTACAAATGCAGTGGTACGTGGGACTTATCCAGACTATTCAGTGATAGTAGGTGTTCCGGCCAAAGCTATCAAGAGATATAATGAGGAGACAGGGGATTGGGAAAAAATATAGAGAAAGCATCTATCTCAGTGATTATTCCTGCTTATAATGCAGAAAAGGTGATAGCTAGAGCATTAGAGTCCGTTCGGTTACAAACTCGCCTAGACTATATCAATGAGATTATTGTGGTTAATGATGGCTCGGTAGATGCAACCGTAGCGGAAGTTGAACGTTATGCACAAAACTATCCAAACCTTACTATTCATCTAATAAATCAAGAAAATGCAGGAGTGTCCAGAGCTAGAAATGTGGGGATGCAAAATGCTTCAGGTACCTGGATTGCTCTATTAGACTCTGATGATGAATGGTTTGAGAATAAAATAGAGAGACAAGTAGCTGAAATTTTACAAAATGATGCTATCGACTTTATTGGTGGTAACCATACACCGTTCCCAGTTAGTATATTAGGACGAAAAATAATTACTCTTCATAGAGCAAGTATCCAAGATATTTGTATAAAAATGTTTCCACAGACATCGACTGTTCTATTCAAAAAGTCAATCTTCGATGAAATCGGTGGCTATGATGAGTCTCGCCATTATGCAGAAGACGGACAGTATTTTTTGAAAATTTGCCATTCCTATGGCTACTATTATTTACCGGAGCAGAATGTGCACTACGACCGTGGAAAACGTGGTTTTGGTGGAAGTGGTTTATCTGGAAATATCAAGGGAATGCAAGAGGGAAATCGATTAAACTTTAAAGAATTATTAGATCAAAGGAAAATAAGTTTACCGTTCTATATTGCTATCACAATTTTTAAGGAATTAAAATATGTGCGAAGAATCCTTTTATCAATGAGAAGTTGATGGCTTGTGCGTTAAAAGCCATTGCTTTATTCTAAGGTCATTTGTTCGTAACCATGAGTTAGACATATTAGGTGAATAAGTAAAGTTGATAATAGGACAGCGGTTTGTTTCTACATTAAGAAGTAACCAGGGGCTAAGTAGGGATTACTAAAGATGAAATTAAAAATATTGATGTATGTTAATAGTTTAAACTATTATGGAGGCATCGAACGTGTCATTGCAAATTTGTCTAATGCACTATCAGAGGACTATCAAATAACAATATTGGTAAAAGATTCTCCAGTGTCAGTTTATAGATTAAATAAGACCATTTCGATTCATTCTATCAATGAGAAATTAGAATTAAATATGAACTCGAAGTTGCATAGAATATTGAATGTCCCTTATAATATGATACGCTCAATCATTGGTTTGAAGAAATATTTCAAATCAAATGATTTTGACTATGTTTATACAGCATTTCCAATAAATGGCTTGGAAGTATATTTGGCTAGTAAAAAGTATAGAAAAAGACTAGTTGCCTCTGAGCATGCTTCTTATTATGCCTATAACTCAATTTATAAAAAAATAAAAGAATATCTATATCCGAAATTAGCATTTATATCTGTTCCTACAAAAATGGATACAGAAATATATAAAAAGCTAGGTTACAATGCTATTTACATACCACATTTAACAACCTATGATAAGATTGAAAACAACTCGCTTCTAGAAAAAACAATCATAAATGTTGGCCGTCTTACATCAGATAAGCAACAAATGATGTTATTGGAAATTTGGCAGATTGTCAATAAGAAGATACCAAATAATGAGTGGAAATTACAGATTATTGGAAGCGGAGAAGAGGAAGATAATTTACAAAGCTTTATTTCATCAAGCGATATAAAGAATGTTGAAATGGTACCACATACCTCGCGAATTGCAGACTATTATTCTGCTAGTTCATTGTTTGTATTCACATCTCGAACGGAGGGATTTGGAATGGTCTTGTTAGAGGCTATGTCTTTTGGTCTCCCATGCATCTCATTTGATTGCCCTAGTGGTCCTAGAGATATTATTGATGATGGTAAAAATGGCTTTTTAATTTCCTGTTATGACAAGGAACTTTTTGCAGAGAAGATTTGCCAATACATAATGAGTAACAGTGATGAAAAGCAAAAACTCGGTCAGGGAGCAACTAGAAAAGTAGAAAATTGGGACAACAGAGCTATACTTGAACAATGGAAGGATATTTTCAAGTAAACCAAATGAAAAGGAGTAATTATGAGACTGATTGCATTTTATTTGCCACAATTTCACGCCATTCCTGAAAATGATGAATGGTGGGGAGAAGGATTCACAGAATGGACAAACATGAAGGCTGCAACACCATTGTTTGATGGTCATTTGCAACCAAGAATTCCGTTAGATAATAATTATTATAATTTACTAGACGAAAAGACAATGGAATGGCAAGTAGAACTTGCAAAGAAATATGGTTTATATGGCTTTTGTTTTTACCACTACTGGTTCCATGGGCATATGCTATTAGAAAAGCCCATGGAAATGATGTTGAACAATCCTAATATTAATTTTCCATATATGATTTGTTGGGCAAATGAGCCTTGGACAAATGCTTGGAAAGCGGATGGGAATGAAAAAACATTGATTGCCCAGCATTATGGAAGAGAGAAGGAATGGAAACAACATTTTGAGTATCTATTACAATTCTTCAAGGATAAAAACTACATAGTTGAAAATAATAAGCCTATGTTGCTAATTTATCGTCCAGAGATTATTGAATGTTTGAATGAGATGCTGGATTATTGGAATGAATTAGCAATTGAAGCAGGTTTCTCTGGCATTGATTTTGCCTACCAACAAGTTTCTTATTATTTGTTGGATAATAAAGATGAGAGTCGATTTAAGTACAGAGTTGAATATCAACCTGGTTATGCCCGATATGATGTTCAAAAGCAATCAGCAGGACTGTCTCAGTACCTTTTACCGATAAAGACAAAAATAAGAAATATTGTATATGGATTTGATAAAAAAGCCAAGACCAATCTGTCTAGTAAACTAACTAGACAAAAGTTAAGCTTTGAAGACTATGATGAATTGTGCCAGTCAATCATCAATCGAAAAGCTGATGATGAGAAATCAGTTGCAGGAATGTTTGTGGATTGGGATAATACACCTCGTCGAGGAGATCGTGGCAGAGTATGCTTAGGATCAACACCTGAAAAATTCCAACATTACATGACTGAACAAATTAAGAACGTCAATGAGAATTACCAGAACGATATGTTATTCATTTTTGCATGGAATGAATGGGCAGAAGGTGGATACTTAGAGCCAGATGAGAGAAATAAATATGGGTATTTGGAGGCTCTAAAAGCGGCATTGATAGAGGGAGAGAGATAGTATGAAAGTGCTTGTGACTGGAGCAAATGGCTATTTAGGAAGCGGCGTTGTAAAGAAGCTTTTAGATATGGGAGTTACCGTAATAGCTACAGATATGGCAACAACGCATATTGATAGCAGGGCAAGAATTTATCAATGCAATCTATTCGAAATCGCTAACCCATTCGAATATTTTGAGGAGCCAGAAGTAATTGTGCATATGGCCTGGAGAGATGGCTTTATTCATAATTCTATTAATCATATTTTGGATTTACATAAACATTATGAATTTTTGCTGAAAATGTGTACAGGTGGAGTCCGTAAAATTTCAGTTCTTGGAAGTATGCATGAGATTGGCTTCCATGAGGGAAGTATTGATGAGGATACACCGACAGATCCGAGAACCCTATATGGAATATCGAAGGATACGTTGAGACAATTAACCAAGTTAATGTGCGCAGAGCAGAATACGGAATATCAATGGTTACGAGGCTATTACATAGTTGGTACTAGCGATAATGGTGCATCTATCTTTTCTAAAATCATTCAATCGGAAAAAGATGGTAAAGAAAAATTTCCATTTACAACCGGTCAAAATCAATTTGATTTTATAGATTACGACATGTTTTGCGATCTATTGTCTAAAGTAGTTCTTCAAGATGATGTTTGTGGCGTAATCAACATTTGCTCTGGCAAGCCAGAAAGATTGTCAGATAGAATTGAGACGTTTTTAAAAGAGAATAATTTAAATATAAGGTTAGAATACGGAGTGTTCCCTGAAAGGCCAAATGAATCAAAAGCGATTTGGGGCAATGATAAAAAATTGAATTTAGCACTTGAAAGTTATTATAGGCGACAAAATGAATCTTAAATTACTTTGGATTGTTACGATTTGGGCGATAAATATTTTTGTAGGTTTTTGTCAAAAAGATATGGATTATGAATTAGTTCTATTCAATAGAGGAAAATTTGGTAGACTGAAGTTATCTACAGTGCTTGCAGCCCTACTATTAATAACAATGGTATGGAATGCGATTGCAACAATTGACTTGCCTGACATGGAGAACTATTTTTGGTTATATCAAGGCCTGATAGGTGGTGTAGAAACTGGATATAGTTTTTTAATGGATTTATTCCGTAGCCATCAGTTTACTTTTTTACAGTTTCGAGCAACAATATTAATTGTTTCGTATGTGTTGATTTGGTTAGTACTCGTAAAAATAAAAGCAAATAAAAACTTGGTGCTAGCCTTATATTTTGTTTTTCCTTATAATTTTGATGTTATTCAATTTCGTAACTTTTTTGCAGCCGCCCTCTTTCTATACGGTTTCACTGATTTTATGCTTGATAACAAAAATGGCACAATCAAATTTGCCATAACTACATGGATTTCTTCCCTCTTTCATTCAATCAGTTATATTTATTTTATTCTGCTCTTAGCGCATAAGAAGATAACGAATTTTAAATTTATGAGACAATTATTTGTTGCCATTTTTGTCTCGTTGTTACTAGTATCTGTTCTCTTTCGAAGTCAACTTCTAGGTCTATTTTCAAGTATTTTTATTGGATTTAATCGCGAGAAAGCAACCTATTACTTGAATGAGGGTACAAGGAATGGATTTTTAGTTTTTTGGTTTTTTGAGATAGTTTTCCTGTATATATCTTATTTGTTACATAACCAGAATAAAAAATTTAACTTTCTTTCTGAGTTTGACTCAAAAGTTGTTGAAAAAATATTCTGGATTAATTTGATACTAACATTCCTATTTCCTATAACAATGATTAATTTTAATTTTTCTAGGATTTTTAGAAATATTTTAATCATCAACTATGGTTTAGGTGCCTATGTATTACTCATGCCTAAAATCAGGGCGCGACAAGTCGCAGCATTGTGCTTCTGTGTTGTATATTTATTTCAATTCTTATACAATCTTCAAATTTCCCCAAATTTAATATTTTTACCATTTTTCAAGTAAAAAGGAATCATTTTTTTCAAACAAGAATAAAGGAGAGTTATGAAAATCGTATTCTGTCTGCCTAATATTAGTAAGCAGCCATCAGGTGGTTACAAGATTGCATTTGAATATGCTAATCGTTTGCAGGAATATGGGCATCAAGTGAGCATAGTATTTTTAACTCATACCCAGTATTCGAGGTACACATCTAGTATTTTTATAAAAAATGCTATTGGTTCTCTCTATAATTGTATTTATCCACGTTGGTTCAAGTTGCATAAAAATATTCAAAAAATAGCTACAGCTTACATTGACGGTAGACACTTTCCTGATGCTGATATTGTTATTGCTACAGCTGTTGAAACAGCAGAAATAGTAAAAAATCTTCCTCTGTCAAAAGGAAGAAAGTTTTACCTAATCCAAGACTTTGAAAGTTGGCAATGTGGTGATGACGAGGTTTTGGCTACCTATAGATATGGTATGAAAAATATTACCGTTTCGAACTGGTTAAATGATCTCGTGTCAAAAGAATCTAAGAATACCTATCTGATAAAGAATCCGATTGATGTGGAAATATTTAAGGTAAATCAGGCAATCGAAGAAAGATCACCTTTTGAGATTGGGATGTTATACCATAAAGCACCCTATAAGGGATGCTCAGTTGCTCTAGAAGCGATTAAATTAGCTCGACAAAAATATCCTCAAATAAAACTAAGTTTATTTGGAACGCCTGCTGAGCCAGACTTTTTGGAAGATTGGATGACCTACACGCATCGAGCAACTGATATTCAGTTACAGCAAATCTATAATAAGGCTTCTATTTTTGTTTGTGCGAGCATAAAGGAGGGATTTGGTTTGACTGGTGCAGAAAGTATGGCTTCAGGCTGTGCTTTTGCAAGTACAAACTATCTAGGTGTTCATGAATATGCAGTTCATGATAGGAATGCTCTTTTATCGGAAGTAAATAATCCTGAGGAATTGGCGAATAATATAGTGAGGTTGATAGAGGACGATGCCTTACGATATCGTCTTGTTAATCAAGCAGTTTCCGATCTTCAGGAGTTTTCTTGGACTAATGCGATAACAAAAATAAATCAATTATTCGAAGAATCAATGTAAGTAAAACTTGTTTCTTTAGGATTGAATTTTGGGAATCGTAGATAAGAGGGAGGTTTTGAAAAACACAATGACGAAGCATGTTGATCTCAATCATATGCTTCGTTTTCAAGTAGATAATCTCAAATTAATTCATCTGATTCGAGTAAGAAGAGAAACGACAAAATCAAATTGTCAATTCATTTACGATTCCTCATTTTCATCATTTGATAAGCAGCCTCCCAAAGAGAGATGTAGATGGCTATTGCAGGATATTTCTCCTTGATAGTTGCTATCAATCAACTTAGGTATATTTATTTCTATGAAAACAATAAAAAATTATATATATAGTTCCCTATACCAAATTTTTTTGGTGATAGTTCCCTTCCTAACGATTCCGTATGTCTCGAGAGTTCTAGGGGCAGAATTGATTGGAATTAATTCCTATACAAATACTATAATGAGTTATTTCGTTCTTTTTGCCAATTTAGGAATAACTATCTATGGGAATAGAACCATAGCTTATTATCGCGAAGATATTAACAAGCGTAGCCAAAAATTTTGGGAAATCATTATTTTAAAATTTTTAGTTTCCGCAATTGTCTACGGAGTATTTCTTGTATTTGTCTATTTTTATCCACAGTATCAGTTTATATTTATGCTTCAATCTATTCAAATAATTGCAACAGCCTTTGATATTTCTTGGTTGTTTAGTGGACTGGAGGATTTCAAGAAGACGGTTGTTAGAAACTTTCTTGTCAAAACTCTATCCGTGTTATTGATTTTTCTGTTTGTGAAGACTGAGAATGATTTGAATAGCTATGTACTAATAACAGTTCTGGCAACACTAGCAGGAAATTTAACCTTGTGGACATATTTAAAGTCCTACATCGTTAAGGTCCCGTTAGATACCCTAAGACATGGGGAGCATTTTCTTCCGGTATTTTTTCTTTTCGTACCCCAAGTAGCATCAACCATATTTGTCTCATTAAATAAAATTTTGTTAGGGACATTGTCTACTATGGAACAAACCGGTTATTTTGACAATGCGGATAGGATTGTTAGGGTCCTGCTTGCTCTCGTGTCCTCTATTAGCGTGGTGATTTTTCCACAAGTTGCAAATGCATTTAAAAACAAGGATAGTCAAAAGGTAACCCAATTAACCAAACTCACTTTTGATGTAGTTAATATTATTATAGTGCCTATGGTATTAGGGATTATTTCGATAAGTGATGTTTTTTCTGACTTATTTTTTGGGCCAGAGTTCCAAGGTATAAATATTGTTCTCTCTGTACTGGTATTGGAATTACTTTTTATGGGCTATTCGTCTGTTTTAGGAAGTCAATACCTAGTTGCTACAGGACAATCTAGATATTTAAGCATAGCAGTCATAGGAGGATTAATTTCTAGTGGTATTCTCTCTGTTTTATTAATTCCAAGTTATGGAGCGGTGGGAGCAGCTATCGCATCGGTTGTAGGAGAAGCTACCATTATGATAATTGAAGTTTATTGCTTAAAAAAACAAATCGATTTTATAAGTCTATGTAGCGATGTTCCAAAATATTTTCTAGCTAGTCTTATTATGTTTATGGCAATCTATCTGTCTGGAGGTTTTATTAGCCAAGTCTACCTAAATTTAGTAATAAGGATATTACTTGGTATCTTAGTGTATGGTGTCTCTTTGTATGTCTTTAAACCTCAGCTACTCAAGGATTCTGCATCAAAGTTTGCAGAGTTTAAAAAACCAAATTCTTTGTAGAATAAAATAAAGAAACTATAGTAAGGCATATGTATTGAGTAACCACCTAATAACGAAGTATATTGAAAGAGGTTCCAAAGTCGTGTCGACTCTGGAACCTTTTTCGGCTCTTTGTCAACTGTAGTGTGTAACCGCCTAATAACAGGGTATCTATCCAATCACTCCCTCCTCCAGTATACTGTTATAAAAAACAAAACTGGAGGATTTTTTATGTCATACTCATACTCAATGAAAATCAAAAGTAGCCTAGGAAACGAAGCCGAAGATAGAACTGGAGTTCATCAAGGCAAGTTGATAACGGATAATTTTGATTTTCGAAGAATATCAATAAAAATCAAAAATAGCAAGTCTAAGCTACTTATAACATGTGAAACCTTAATTTATAAGTTTAAGTTGAGGATTATGGATTTCAAGTAGCTGTTTTCTTCTAAAAAAATAACAAAATCGAAACGCTCCATATCCACTTTGAGTGGTAGTTGGCTATTTTTGATTTTAAATGAGTATCACACCCCATCGTCCCATTGACTGTTCCCCAATCTCGTCGCTTTGAGAAGAAAGGCAGAAATGATATTCTGATGAAAATTCGTCTCGGAAAAGTGGAAGTCACATTCTTTCAATCTATCAACCAAGAAATATTAGAAACAATCTTGGATAAGGTACTGTTCTATGACAATCCGGCTCAGTGATTTAGGACAAGTTTACTTGGTTTGCGGTTACTTATGTATGAAGTAGTGGTGTGATTTGGTTAAGAGGATTATGCTCACTTAGAATTTCTACCTGCTTGCTTTGAGAGACATGAGTGTAGATTTGTGTCACATTGATGTTACTGTGACCCAGTAAATGTTGTATTTGTCGAATATCGACACCATTATCAAGTAACATAGTTGCAAAACTATGTCGAAACATATGTGGAGTGATATGTTTTTTCAGTTGTAGCGAGTGAGAAATATTTTTCAGAATTAAGCGCACACTTTGTTCTTTAAGATGATCATCGTTTCTCACACCGGTAAATAGATAACTAGAGTAACCACAATGATGCGCTATATAGTCCTCAAGTAATGAAAATGTTTCATCGTTTCCAATATAGAGTAATCGCTCTTTCTTTCCTTTTCCGAGTATATGAATGGTTCTATTTTCCAAATTGATATTATCAAGTTTTAAATTACATAATTCAGAGATGCGTAGCCCAGTTGATAAAAGTAGCGAGATAAGGAGTAGATTTCGCATAGCTTTCCGCTTAGAATGCTTATTTTTAGAATTTTCTATTTGTTGGTGGGCGAAACAATATATTTTTTGTAAATCTTTCAAGGAAATCGTTTTAGGAAGCTTTTTCTCTTCCTTGTAGTGGAGTCGAAGCTGATGGAAGGGATTTTTTGAAATTAGTTTTTCTTCTTCCAGAAATTTATAGTATGATTTAAGACTAGCAATCTTCCGTTTTAATGTGCTAGTCTTTTTTATATGTTGGTTGAGAAAAGTAAGATAGGACCTAATATCATTGGTCCCAAAGTTATAATACTGATGTAAATCAGATTTGTATGCTCGGATAGTATGAGAACTAAGTCGCCTTTGAATAGCGCAAAAGTCAAGATATCTCTGGATAGTGTCGTAATTCATAATATAATCTCCTTAATATGTCGTAATAAAGCTATTATATACGATAATTTATCAATTTACTAATGATAATAAATTGTTATCGGTAGGAGAGAGATGTGAGAGAATTTCAATATTTCATAAGTTATTCAAGAGATATTTACTACGAATTTGTAAGCCCCTTGAATAATATATTAAATGAAACTGGATTGAAAACTTGGATTGACAAATTTGAAATTAACATTGGAGATGAAATAATTGATAATCTATATACTGTACTCGATAAAAGTGCTGATTATTATGGAATTATTTTTATATTCGATGAAACATTCTTTAACAAAGCGTGGTGTATAAAAGAGTTAGATTATGCGCTGAAGAAAAGAATTCCTTTTTTTCCAGTACTATATAAAATAAAAAAGAAGATATTCCTAATGAATATACTTTCTTAAAAAAATATAATTTATTAACGGTATCATCGTTAAAAGAGATAGATTATATCGTAGATCGCTTTATATTGCTACATTTGAACAATATTATTTGTAAAAACATTCCTAAGTTTTCAATCAACAGTTATGTTGGTAATTTTTTATTAGAACAAATTCGACACAGTACTGTAAATAGTATTGATGCTATTTTTATCCTAGATAACTTCTCTCAATATTTGAGAAAACAAAAAAAGTCAGGAAATTTTAAACTAACCCATGAAATATTGTTTTGTGTCACAATAACTAAACTATTAAAAGAACGCTTATTTAGGAAAGATTTTCAGGGAGAGTACCATTTTAAAATACTGGAAATTATCCAAGAAATATATATAAAGATGTTTATATAAATACTCAAAATAGCCTTAGTGAACATTAAAACATATAAAACTAAAAACAGAGATTTACCGAATTGAAATTAAACGGTGAGTCTCTGTTTTTATTAAATAAAAAATCTTTATATACCGATTTACTATAAAAGTTTATTCATAATGTAAGAATCTCTGATGTGTTTAATACAGTCAATAATAGTCTGAGATAAAATTTCAGGATCTGTTTCTGTCAGTAACTTATCTAGAAAAGGAATGAGGTAGGAATATTTTTCAATTTCAGATAGAAGCGTTTGGTATACTTCTAAAGAGCTCCAGCCAGTTGAACCTACGGGAATAATAAACCTATTTTGCTTTACAGCCCTGTCAAAATCTTCTAGTACTCCTCTAGAGTTAGATAAAGTTCCATCATAGTATTGATTTCCAAAGACAAATATAACTATACCTGCTTCTGATATCATATTATCTTGGAATCTTTTCTTTGCCGAACTATCAATATGTTTATCGCTACCTTTAATTAATGGGAGAGTTTTAATTTTTAGATATTTCGAAATATCAAGATTTTTATCATTAATCGCTGTCATCACGCCATTAATCACCTGTGGTCCTACACCTTCTATATTACCGTTACCTACTATAATTTCATTAGTAATCAATTTATATCCTAAAAGGTATAGAAACTCAGTAGCACTATCTTCATCCCATTCTCCATAATTTCTACAACTTCCAGCAATAAATACACTATTCGTTAAATATAATTGATAAGATTGATTAAATAGTTCATCAATCTCATTATAATCTTCAATCAAAATAGTATGAATACCATATCTTTTTAAATCATTTATTTCGTGCTCTTGTTTTATCTTTCCGTATTCCAATTCACTTTCAGGGTCTTTGGAATTTTTAAACATATCAATGGTCAAATTTTTCCTAAAACAATAGTGCATCCTAATGTTTTCTCCGATTAATAATCTAATTTTGCTTAGAATTTGCTGAATATCTGGATCATTTAAACTATACCCTACAAATACAAATGTTTTACTAATCAGATCTCCGCGGAGTGTTTGAATAAAAAGTTTGTGACTCTCATCAAAACTCTCGTAATCATCGCGAGTCAATATTGCCTCATATGGTCTAGAAATATCTCCATGAAATTTATAGACAGTAGCATCAATATTTGGAGGGGTAATTGACAAATCGTTATTATCAATCTTGATGTCTACACGTTTTCCAGCTTTCTTCAAATTATCTTCAATTAAGTGGTCATAATTTGTTGTCCAAAAAGTTTCAATAGGCATGTTCGTTAACAGTGTTAGCAAATTATTATCTTTAGAGTCTTTGGTAAATTCTTGTATTAATTTTTGTGAAATCTGATTTTTGGATTGTGCAGAATTTTTATAATATTGTGCAATTGAAATTAAGTCATGCTCTTTATCAATATTTAGTCCAATCGAATCAGAAAATTGCCGTAATAATTCTTTCCAGTTTACATAACCCGAGGGAACAGAAAGTCCTGCACCAGCAAAAATTGCTGCATTATTTTCCAACATCGCTGCACTAAAATCAGAAACAAATTGTTTTTTTAGTTTTTTCATCTCTCTCCTACCGATAACAATTTATTATCATTAGTATACCATAATCTACATTTGTTTTATAGATTTTATTAAAATTTTTATAGTAAATATTTTTAGTTTTTTGTTTCCCAAAATGTAATGTAATGGAGATTGATTTTTTACAAGTAATTGTCATAAAAATCAGAAAATATTTAATAAATATGATAGAATGGAAGTGATACTAGTTTGAGGTAAGGATATGAAATTAAGAAGAAGCGTAGAAAAACTACAGGGAACGATTCGTGTCCCAGGAGATAAATCAATTAGTCATCGCTCTATTATTTTTGGTTCCCTTGCAAAAGGAGTTACTCGTGTCCACGATATTTTGCGTGGAGAAGATGTCTTGTCAACCATGCAGGTCTTTCGTGATTTGGGTGTAAAAATTGAAGACAATGGTGATATTGTTGAAGTACGTGGTGTTGGCTTTGATGGTCTTCAAGCACCCAAAAATGATTTGGATATGGGAAATTCTGGAACCTCGATTCGTTTGATTTCAGGCGTTTTAGCAGGTCAAGATTTTGAGGCAACTATGTTTGGTGATGATTCCTTATCCAAACGTCCTATGGACCGAGTAACTATTCCACTCAGTCAAATGGGAGTAGAGATTTCTGGACAAACTAAACGTGACCTACCTCCGTTGACCATCAAAGGGAATAAGAATTTAAAACCAATTCGCTACCAACTCCCTGTAGCCTCTGCCCAAGTAAAATCAGCTCTGATTTTTGCTGCCTTGCAGGCTGAGGGAGAGTCGGTCATCGTAGAAAAAGAGTTGACTCGAAACCATACAGAAGATATGATTGTCCAGTTTGGTGGACAGTTGGAAGTCAATGGCAAGGAAATCCGCATCCAAGGTGGTCAGGAGTTTATTGCCCAAGAGATTACAGTTCCAGGAGATATTTCAAGTGCTGCCTTTTGGTTGGTTGCTGGCTTAATCGTACCAGGTTCAAAAATTGTCCTTGAAAATGTGGGAATCAATGAAACTCGCACTGGTATTCTAGATGTCATTAAAGCTATGGGAGGAAAAATGACCCTTTCTAACATAGATAAACTTGCAAAATCAGCAACCATTACAGTTGAAACGTCGGAATTGAAGGCTACGGAGATTGCAGGCGAATTGATACCTCGTTTGATTGATGAGTTGCCAATTATTACCTTACTAGCGACTCAAGCACATGGAACAACGATTATTCGTGATGCTGAGGAGTTGAAAGTTAAAGAAACGGATCGTATTCAGGTTGTTGCAGATGCTCTAAATAGTATGGGAGCAACTATTGAACCAACAGAAGATGGTATGATTATTCACGGACCAACTGCTTTACATGGTGCTGAAATCAATACATTTGGTGACCACCGTATCGGTATGATGACTGCCATTGCCGCCTTGTTGGCCAAAGATGGAGAAGTTGTATTGGAAAGAGCAGAAGCTATCAATACTAGCTATCCTGCCTTCTTTGAACACTTAAATAGTTTGATGGATTAGGAGAACGTATGCCAATCGTTTTACTTGGATTTATGGGAGTTGGAAAAACAACAACAGCACATTTGTTAAATCTCCCCGTTTACGATATGGACCATATCATTGAAGAACGGATTGGTATGCCTATTGCTGACTATTTCAGTCTTGAAGGGGAGGCTTCGTTTAGACAACTGGAGACAGAGGTACTGAAAGAATTGCTGGACTTACCTAGTAATTGTATCGTGTCAACTGGTGGTGGGGTGATTAAATCTGAAGTAAACAGGGAATTGCTGTTGGCAAATAGGGAGGACAATGTACTTCTTACTGCCTCCTTTGAAGTTTCCTATCAGAGAATTCGTAAGGATAGACAATCGCAAAGACCTCTCTTTTTACAGTGTAGTAAGGAAGAGTTTGAAGCCCTCTATCGTGAACGAATGGCACTTTATCAAGGTTTAGCCGATACTGTAATCGATACAGATAAACTGAATCCAGAACAAGTAGCAAGGAAAATTTTATGCAAGTAGCCTATCTAGGACCTCGTGGTTCTTTTACACATCAAGTGGCCCAGCAGGCCTTTCCGACTGCGGATTTGCAGGCTTTTGAGACGATTACAGAGGTTATCAAGGCCTACGAAACGGGAGAAGTTACCTATTCCGTTATTCCAGTAGAGAACTCGATTGAAGGTAGTGTTCATGAAACGATTGACTATCTCTTTCATCAGGCGGAGATTCATGCGGTTGCAGAGATTGTTCAACCGATTGCTCAACAACTGTTAGCCACGAGTGCCGATAAGGCTGTAGAGGTTATCTATTCTCATCCGCAGGCAATTGCTCAGGGGAAGAAATATATTCAGGAACATTTTCCTCAGGCTCGTATTGAAATAACAGCTAGTACAGCCTATGCTGCTCGCTTTGTGGCAGAACACCCTGAACAAGCATTCGCAGCAATTGCTCCGCAAGCGGCAGCAGTTGAATATGGACTGGAAGTAATTGCGCAAGACATCCAGGAAATCAGCGAGAATTTTACACGTTTTTGGATTTTGGGGGATAAAGCTCCGTCTATTGCCCTGGAACAAGTAGCTAAAAAAGTCAGTCTTGCACTGACATTGCCAGATAACCTGCCAGGAGCCTTGTATAAGGCCATGTCTGTTTTCTCATGGAGAGGAATCAGCTTAACAAAAATAGAAAGCCGGCCCCTGAAAACGGCTTTGGGTGAGTATTTTTTCATACTGGATCTTGACAATCAGTCTGAGGAATTATTAGCCTATTCTCAAAAAGAATTGACTAGTTTAGATATAACCTATAAAGTACTAGGGAATTACCTGGTCTATATGACCAGCTAGGATGAAGACAGATGAATAAAAACAATAATATCCTAACCCATCATGAACAATTGAGGTTAGATTATTTGCAAAAAAATATCCACTACTTAAATGACAAAGAAAGTCGTGAGTTGGATTATCTATTATATAAAAAAGAGCTGAGAGAACGGCATGGAAGTCCAAGGCAATCTCTACGTAGCTTCACACCAACGGCTTACGAAGATGACTTCGAGGAAGATTATTTTGAAGAGGATGATGAGCAAGAGGAACTGTTGCCTCGCTATCCTGAACGTAAATCCAGAAAAATAAGACAAGCCAAACCTCAACGGTTTCAGTCTCCTCGTATCGAGCCCAAAGTGAAAGTACCTAAACCTAAAAAAGCACGTAAAAAGGGTGGTTTCAAGCGCTTTATTGGTTTCGTATTGCTTGCTATAGCGCTAGTGATTGTAGCGATGGGCTATAGTTTTTTCAAAGGTATGAATAGCGTGAGTGAGAAGCCAGTAGCTGAGGTCTTCAACGGCGTAGATACATCGAATGGGACAAATATTTTAATTTTGGGAACAGACGGTCGTGTTGGCGAAAGCTCAGGTGAAACTCGAACGGATACCATCATGGTTCTAAATGTGAATAACACGGATAACAAAGTCAAACTTGTTAGCTTTATGCGGGATACCTTGGTGGATATTGAGGGATATGAATATAAACTCAATACTGCCTATACTTTGGGAGAACAGGATAATCAGCAAGGGGCTGAAGAAGTTCGGAAGGTGTTGAAGAATAATTTTGACATTGATATCAAGTACTATGCGATGGTGGATTTTGCAACCTTTGCGACAACGATTGATACACTTTTCCCTGAGGGCGTAACGATTGATGCACAGTTTTCAACTATTAATGGTGAAGTCGTTAGCTCAGTAGAAGTGCCGAATGATTTACAGCTGGAAGAAAATGCTCCTGCTTATCAAACGATTCAGGTCGGTGTACAGCAGATGGATGGTAAGACCTTGCTTAACTACGCGCGCTATCGTTCGGATGATGAAGGTGATTTTGGTCGTACGAGACGTCAACAGGAAGTGTTATCTGCTGTTATGACACAGGCTAAAAATCCAATGAAACTATTCTCTGGCTCCGAAGCTATAGGTAAGGTTGTGGCGATGACTCCGACAACAGTGCCACAAAGCTTTATGTGGCTACAGGGACCAGGCCTTCTATTGGATGCGGCAAATGGCATCGAACGTGTTACAATCCCAGAAAATGGAGACTGGATTGACGACTATGATATGTATGGTGGCATGGCTCTTCGTGTTGATTTTGAAAAATACCAGCAGCGCTTGGCTGAGTTGGGCCTGCGTTAAGAAATATGGTATACTAGAAGTGACTTCGGTCACTTTTTTAGTGGTCCAAAAATAGAAAGTAGAATTATGTTAAAGAAAAACGATATTGTCGAAGTAGAAGTTGTAGATTTGACACATGAGGGGCAAGGTGTGGCAAAAATTGATGGTTTTGTCTTCTTTGTAGACAATGCTCTCCCAGGCGAGAAAATTTCCATGCGCATCTTAAAACTTAAGAAAAATATTGGTTTTGGTAAGGTGGAGCAATGGCAGAGCTTCTCACCAGACCGTAATCAGGACTTGGATTTGACCTATCTAAGAACAGGTATTGCTGACTTGGGGCATCTCACTTATCCAGCCCAACTAGCTTTTAAGAAAAAACAAGTTGAGAATAGTCTACGTAAGATTGCAGGCATTTCAGAAATAGCAGTAGCAGATACGTTGGGAATGGACAATCCTCTTGCTTATCGTAATAAGGCAGCTGTTCCAGTTCGTCGTGTGAATGGGCAGTTAGAAACAGGATTTTTCCGAAAAAATTCACATGATTTAGTTCCGATTGAGGATTTTTACATTCAACATAAGGAAATTGATGCCTTGGTTCTAGCGACACGTGACCTCTTGAGAAAATTAGACTTGAAGCCTTACGATGAGAAAGAACAGACAGGACTTGTGAGAAATATTGTTGTTCGTCGTGGTCATTATTCAGGTCAGTTGATGCTAGTTTTAGTTACGACTCGTCCGAAGATTTTCCGTGTTGAAACCCTTATTGAGCGTTTGACAAGTCAATTTCCAAATCTTGTTTCTATCGTTCAGAATATTAATGACCAGAATACCAATGCTATATTCGGTCAAGAATTCCGTCTTTTGCATGGCAGTGAAACTATTGCAGATACCATGTTGGGCAATGAATTTGAAATTTCTGCACCGTCTTTCTATCAAGTCAACACAGAAATGGCAGAAAAACTCTATCAGACCGCCATTGACTTTGCAGAATTGTCGGCAGATGATGTCGTGATTGATGCCTATTCAGGTATTGGGACAATTGGTCTCTCCTTTGCAAAACAAGTTAAGCATGTTTACGGTGTAGAAGTCGTTGAAAAGGCTGTCCTTGATAGTCAGAAGAATGCTGCTCGAAATGGGATTGATAATGTTACCTATGTCTGTGATAGCGCTGAATCCGCTATGCAAAAATGGGTGGCAGATGGAGTCAAACCAACTGTGATTTTTGTCGATCCTCCGAGAAAAGGTTTGACAGAAAGTTTTATCAAAGCAAGTACTTCTGTAGAACCAGAGAAAATCGTCTATATCTCTTGTAATGTGGCAACCATGGCGCGTGATATTAAACTTTATGAGGAATTGGGGTACAAATTGACGAAGGTCCAGCCGACGGATTTATTTCCGAATACACATCATGTTGAAGTTGTGAGTCTGTTAGAAAAACGCAATTAGATTGTCCAGCTTACTCTCTTGTTTTCTGGCAAGCTGCTTCAAAGGTCCGCAGGACCTTTGAACTCTCAAATACGCATCATGTTGACAGTTGCCACATCTACACCAAAATCAAATGCCAACAAGCGTTGAGTCGGGTAATAGCGTAAGTAGCGCAAGGTCATGATAAGCTGCTCTTCCATACTTAGACGGCGTGGATGTCCTCCTTTTCGGTGTTGCTCTTGATAAGCGTCAGTGAGACAATCAAGCATCAGTTGAAACGTCGCTTTTTTTAACAACTATCAACAATTTGAAATTCTCTGAGTTTAATTTTAAGGCTTTTTCGTATGTTGTTTCCATACCTTTAGTATACCACTTTTGAGTTACCGAACAAGTCTATTGCTAAACTTGATGAAGGTTGTATTGTCTGTTATAATATTGGATATTGCAAGCTTTAAGTGAAAGGTTTTAGGGAAGAGATTATCACAACTCATTCTTTATTGGTTATGAGACGATGGTATAAATGATAGTCTAGTAAAAGATTTGGAGAAATGACTTCCCTAGAAGGTTAAATGTAAAAACAATATGAAAAAACACGATTATTTAGTTGTTGGTGCAGGGCTGTTCGGTGCGGTCTTTGCTCATGAGGCAGCTAAAAAGGGTAAAAAAATAAAGGTTATCGAAAAACGAGACCACATTGCAGGTAACATCTATACAAAAGAAGTCGAAGGTATTCAAGTCCATGAATATGGCGCACATATTTTCCATACTTCTGAAAAAGAAATTTGGGATTATGTGAATCAGTTTGCGGAGTTCAACCGCTATACAAACACACCAGTCGCCAACTACAAGGGTGAGATTTACAATCTTCCCTTCAACATGAATACCTTTTACAAGCTTTGGGGCGTGGTGACCCCTGCTGAGGCAGCAGCGAAGATTGCTGAGCAACGGGCTGTATTGGGAGGAAAAACACCTGAGAACTTGGAAGAACAAGCCGTCTCACTAGTTGGTACAGACATCTATGAAAAATTGATCAAGTCCTACACCGAGAAACAATGGGAAAAACCGTGTACGGAGTTACCAGCCTTCATCATCCGTCGCTTGCCCGTGCGTTTGACTTATGATAATAACTACTTTAACGATACTTATCAAGGTATTCCAATCGGCGGTTACACGCAGATTGTTGAAAAAATGTTGGATCATGAAAATATCGATGTTGAGACAAATGTTGATTTCTTTGCCAATAAGGAAGACTATTTAGCTACCTATCCAAAGATTGTATTTACAGGAATGATTGACGAGTTTTTTGATTACCAACTTGGTGAATTGGAGTACCGTAGCCTTCGATTTGAGACAGAAGTATTGGATATGGAAAACTACCAAGGGAATGCGGTTGTCAACTATACAGATAGCGAGACACCATATACTCGAATCATCGAACACAAACATTTTGAATTTGGTACACAACCGAAAACCATTATTACACGTGAGTATTCGAAGACCTGGAAACGAGGCGATGAGCCGTATTATCCAGTAAATAATGACCGCAACAACAAACTCTATACGGCCTACAAGTGCCTTGCAGAGCAGCAAGAAAATGTTATTTTCGGTGGACGTCTGGGTCATTATCGTTACTACGATATGCACCAAGTCATCGGAGCTGCCTTACAGTGTGTGAGAAATGAAGTTGGGGAATGATTTTGAGAAGTCATCAAAGTAGTAATTGATTCTTGGCAGAAGTTGGAATGCTCTCAAAATGTTAATAAAAAAAACCAGAAAGTCTGGTTTTTTTGATTATTGAATTGCTGCCAACAGGTCAGCTGCTTGTTGTTCGAGTTTTGTTAGAGTTTCGTCAGATAACTCCAATACACCTGTTCCCCATGCTTCTGGATTGATGGTTGAACCTGTAAATTCACCAGCAATCTGAGTACGGATAAATGGAAGAAGGTGTTGGAAGTCTTTGAATAGGTGGTCGTGACCACTGTTTGCGACTGCAGAGACAGTTGTGATTTTATCTTGTAGGATAGATGGTCCTTTTGGATTGGATAAATCGAGCGAACGACTGAGCCAATCGAGAGCATTTTTTACGATGCCTGGGATTGCATAGTTATATACTGGTGAGAAAATCCAGATAGCATCCGCAGCGTCTACTTGTGCATGTAGCTCTGCAATTTCAGGAAGGATAGGTGTCTCGATGTCTTGGTTGAATAGGGGAATTTTTGCAAGATCAATGTAAGATACTTGAGCCTTATCAGCCAAGAACGCTTCAGCTTTTTTTGCCATTTGATGGTTAAAAGAACCGTCACGTAGTGAACCAACTAAAAACAATACGTTTGCCATGATGGCCTCCTTTTCATAAAAACATAAATTTAGTATATCGTATTTGTCTTTTGTTGGCAATCCTAGGTCTGCTGGTTCTTGAATTTTTTAAGTATTTCGGCTAATTGGTCTTGTTCTTCTGAACTAAGGACAGAAAAAATCTCTCCAACGTGATCATAATGCTCTGGAAGGATTTTTTCAATGGTTTTGCGTCCAAGTGGAGTGAGAGCAATCAAGGAAGCACGACGGTCATTTGTATCGATAGTCTTGTAGATATAACCATCTCGAATCATGTTTTTTATAACGACAGTCATGTTGCCAGATGTACTTAATAATTTATCAATTAAGTCCTGAATCCGCAGATTTCCTTTGTTGTAGAGTGCCTCCATCACTCCAAACTGACACACTGTCAGTCCGTATTTTTTGATTGTTTCTAATTCTGATTTTGCGATAGTATTAGCTGCTCTGCGAAAGACGACTAGACTGTGAAGTGCATGCTTGTTCTCGTTTAAAGATTGTTCAACAGTTCTCATGAGAATATTTTAGCAATAAATAGTTCGGTTATCAAGCAAAAAAAGTTAAATCCTATATTCATAGGTAAAGTACTTTTATGGAAAAGATAGTTTTTAGTTAATCAAGTTCGTTTTTTGAGGTAATACTAACTGTACTGGAAAAAACGAGCAATGAGCATTTGAGAAATAGTCTTAGATGGAAGTGCAAAACTGTGAATGTAGGTTTTTATATCCTTTTCTTTGTGCGAAGGAAAAGGAAATTTTATTTACAATCACGGAAAGAATGGAAATATACTTTAATTTGTAGTATAATGGGACTACTATGGAAAAAAAGATTTTTCAACTGTTGGAGTGGATGGCTTCCAAGACTGGTCAGTTAGTGTTGGGCTCTTCTATCCTTCTCAGTGTTGTGACTTTTTCAATTTTTACTATTTGGGATATTGCTGCTGCCCCTTTCAACAATGCGCGTAGTCATGCAGTTGCAGTAGCTACAGAATATGCTGATTTGCAAACTGTCAATGATTTTTCTATCTACAATGGTACTGAAACCTATTTTTGTGTATTTGGTGTCACCAGTCAGAGAGAAGAGGTTGCAGTTTTGATTCCAGAGGCTTCTAGCACAGTATATGTCTATCCTTTAGCTCAGGGAATTTCGCAAGAAGAAGCGCAAGCTATTGCCAAGAAAAACGGTGCAAGCCAAGTAGAGCGAACTATTCTAGGTTTAAGAGATGGCAAACCTATTTGGGAAGTCAAGTCAGGTACTGCCTACTATTTAGTTGAATTTGAAACAGGGAACTTTATCAAACGGGAGGGCTTATGAGCAAGTTATCAAGACGAGTCTTAGAGATGGAAGAAAGTGTAACTCTGGCAGCAGGTGCGCGTGCAAAAGCCTTGAAGGCAGAAGGACGTGATATTTTAGAGCTGACCTTGGGTGAGCCAGACTTCGTCACACCGAAAAATATTCAAGAAGCTGCTATTAAGTCTATCGAAGATGGTAAGGCGAGTTTTTATACGGTAGCTTCAGGGCTTCCTGAGTTGAAGGACGCAGTCAATACCTACTTTGAAAATTTCTATGGTTACTCTATCGAACGCAATCAAGTCGTTCTTGCCACAGGTGCCAAATTTGTTCTCTATGCTTTCTTTGCGGCGGTCATCAATCCTGGTGATGAGGTGATTATTCCGACACCTTACTGGGTTTCTTATGCAGATCAAATCAAGATGAATGATGGGGTGCCTGTCTTTGTCACTGCAAGTGAAGAGCACAATTTCAAGGTAACGGTTGACCAGCTGGAAGCGGCTCGTACGGATAAGACCAAGGTATTCCTACTCAATACTCCTTCTAATCCGACTGGCATGATTTACAGTCGTGAGGAATTGGAAGCTATTGGAAACTGGGCTGTAGAGCACGATATTCTCATCTTAGCAGACGATATTTACGGTCGTTTGGTCTATAATGGAAATACCTTTACACCGATTTCAAGCATTTCAGAAAGCATTCGTCAGCAGACGATTGTTGTCAATGGGGTGGCCAAGGCCTATGCCATGACAGGTTGGCGGGTTGGATTTGCTGTTGGTAATCCTGAAATCATTGCGGCCATGAGTAAGATTGTCGGACAAACGACGTCAAACTTAACAACCGTTGCTCAGTATGCGGCCATTGAAGCCTTTACAGGCCCGCAAGATACAGTAGCAACCATGCGTCAGGCCTTTGAAGAGCGACTCAATACCATTTATCCCTTGCTGGCAGAAGTACCAGGTTTTGAGGTTATCAAGCCAGAAGGTGCCTTCTATCTCTTCCCAAATGTCAAAAAGGCTATGGAAATGAAGGGCTACACAGATGTGACTGAATTTACCACAGCCATTTTGGAAGAAGTGGGAGTTGCAATGGTGACAGGTGCTGGTTTTGGAGCTCCTGAGAATATCCGCCTCAGCTATGCGACAGATATGGACACGCTCAAAGAAGCAGTGGCTCGACTACACACATTTATGAAAAAATAAAAAGAGGAAAAATAATGTCTAGAAAATTGATTACCATCAACCAAGTAAAAGATTATGTCGGTCAAGAAGTGACCATTGGTGCCTGGGTTGCCAACAAATCAGGCAAGGGCAAGTTAGCCTTCCTGCAATTGCGTGACGGAACAGCCTTCTTCCAAGCAGTGGCTTTCAAGCCAAACTTCATCGAAAAATTCGGTGAAGAAGCTGGTACTGAGAAGTTCGATGTAGCAAAACGCCTCAGCCAAGAAACGTCTGTCTATGTGACAGGGATTGTCAAGGAAGATGAGCGTTCTAAGTTTGGTTATGAGTTGGATGTGACAGACCTTGAAGTGATTGGTGAGTCACAAGATTACCCAATCACACCAAAAGAACACGGTACGGACTTCCTTATGGACAACCGTCACCTCTGGTTGCGTTCTCGTAAACAGGTCGCTATCCAGCAAATCCGTAATGCCATCATCTATGCGACTTATGAATTCTTTGAAAAGAATGGCTTTATCAAGTTTGATAGCCCAATCTTGTCTGGAAATGCGGCAGAAGATTCGACAGAATTGTTTGAAACAGACTACTTTGGTCAGCCTGCCTACCTCAGCCAATCTGGTCAGCTTTACCTGGAAGCTGGTGCTATGGCTCTTGGTCGTGTTTTCGACTTCGGTCCTGTTTTCCGTGCGGAAAAATCAAAAACTCGCCGCCACTTGACTGAGTTCTGGATGATGGATGCCGAGTATTCATTCCTCAGCCATGAAGAGTCACTTGACTTGCAAGAAGCTTATGTCAAAGCCTTGATTCAAGGTGTTATCGACCGTGCTCCACAAGCCTTAGAAACTCTTGAGCGTGATGTGGATGCCCTTAAACGCTACATTGCGGAGCCATTCAAACGTGTGGCTTATGATGATGCCATTACCCTTCTGCAAGAGCATGAAGCTGATGAAGATACAGATTACGAACACATCGAGCATGGTGATGACTTTGGATCGCCACATGAGACTTGGATTTCAAACTACTTTGGTGTCCCGACTTTCGTGGTCAACTATCCAGCAAGCTTCAAGGCCTTCTACATGAAGCCAGTTCCTGGCAATCCAGAGCGCGTGCTTTGTGCGGACCTCTTGGCTCCAGAAGGCTACGGTGAAATCATCGGTGGTTCTATGCGTGAGGACGATTACGATGCCTTGGTAGCCAAGATGGACGAGCTCGGCATGGACAAGTCAGAATACGAATTCTACCTTGACCTTCGTAAATACGGCTCTGTGCCACACGGTGGTTTTGGTATCGGTATTGAGCGTATGGTAACCTTTGTTGCTGGTACAAAACACATCCGTGAAGCCATTCCGTTCCCGAGAATGTTGCACCGCTTGCATCCGTAATACAGTCATTTAGTTTGTCTTTTATTACGTTGTTAACTCGCTTTGCCGTACCTCAGTACAGCCTGCAGCTCCTTGCCTAGTACTAAAAGTAAACTGAAAGACTGCGAAATAAATATTTACTGACAGACTACAAATGTGGTCTGTTTTCTTGATTTTTCACTGAGTTTTATTTATAATTATTCTAAATAATTTGCACAGAGAGAAAAAATGAAGCAAGAAAGTTTAGGAAAACGTATTATCAAACTAGCCTTGCCTGCTACGGTGGAAAATATATTTCAGACCTTAGTTGGTTTTGTGGATACCCTCTTGATTGCACAGCTGGGGCTGGTAGCGGTGACGGCAGTTGGTCTTGCCAATACGATTTTGAATGTCTATTTGGCGGTCTATATGGCTTTGGGAGTTGGGGCAACGGCTTTGATTGCTCGGTCCATTGGTGCGGGAGATAGGGAATCTGTTACCTTTCATGTCCGTCAAGCCTTAGTGCTTTCAGTAGGTGTAGGTCTGCTATTGGGTTTACTATCCCTTATTTTCGGGCGGCAGATGCTGGTCTTAATGGGAGCAGATGCGGAGAGTTTGGCTGGTGCCCAGGCATTTTTCTACTGGGTTGGTGGCCTGACGATTTTCCAAGCCCTGATGACCATTTTGGGAACAATCCTGCGGGCATCTGGGGATACAGTATCTCCTATGAAAATGAGCTTACTGACCAATGGTTTTAATGTGGTCTTGGACTATTTCTTGATTTTTGGTATTGGCTCTTGGTCAGGTTTGGGGATTGTAGGGACGGCCTTGGGAACCGTCTTAGCTCGCTTGCTTGGTACTGTCTTGCTTTACCGAAAGGTACAACAGACTGACTTGGCAGTTGATCTCAAACAATTGTTCCATTTCGGAAGTCCTAAGGAAATGGTGGATTTGACCCTACCTGCAGCAGCCGAACGCTTGGTTATGCGGTTGGGACAGGTGGTCTATTTCAGTTTGATTGTGGGGTTGGGGACGACTGTCTATGCTTCTCACATGATTGCAGGCAATATCGAGAGTTTTACCTATATGCCAGCCTATGGTCTTGCGACAGCGGCAGTGGTTTTGATTGGTCAAGCCTTGGGAAAGGGGGACATCCTCACAGTTAGACGAGTAGCATTTCTCAGCTCTGCCTATGGAGTTACCATCATGTCCCTGCTCGGTACCATCTTATTTTTCGGAGCTCCAAGTTTTGCTCTGCTATTTACCAAAGACCTAGAAGCCGTCAAACAAGTCGTCACAGCCTTACGGATCGATGCTTTCAACCAGCCAGGCCTTGCGGTTTCTTTAATCATGGCTGGCGCTCTGCAGGGCTTGGGGGATACCAAGTCGCCACTCTGCTCCACAATGATAGGGATGTGGGGGCTGCGCGTCGTTGGTGTTATCGTCTTAGGTCAGATGTTCGGTTTAGGAATTGCCGGCGTCTGGCTGTCGATTTTGATTGACCTGCTCTTGCGAGCAATCTTCCTAAGCTGGAGATTTACTATTACAACGCGAAAACTGGCTGATTAGGCTAGTTTTTTGGTATAATATCAGTAGAATGATAAAAAGGAGATAATCAGATGAAAACCATTCACACAGATAAGGCACCTGCAGCAATTGGCCCATACGTTCAAGGGAAGGTTGTTGGAAATTTCCTCTTTGCCTCTGGGCAAGTTCCTTTGTCACCTGAAACTGGTGAAGTGGTTGGTGAAACCATTCAGGAGCAGACTGAGCAAGTCTTGAAAAATATCGCAGCAATTTTATCAGAAGCAGGAACAGACTTTGACCATGTGGTGAAGACGACTTGTTTCCTAAAAGATATGAATGATTTTGTAGCCTTTAATGAAGTTTATAAAACAGCTTTCTCAGCAGATTTTCCAGCTCGTTCAGCGGTGGAAGTTGCACGCTTGCCACGTGATGTTAAGGTTGAGATTGAAGTTATTGCAGTTATTGATTAGAAGAGAAAAGGAGGGAATGTCATGTCGGACAAACTCCATTTAGTGATTGTGACAGGGATGTCGGGAGCTGGTAAGACAGTAGCCATTCAGTCTTTTGAGGACTTGGGTTATTTTACCATTGACAATATGCCACCGACTCTCTTGCCAAAGTTTTTAGAGTTGATTCGTCATAGCCAGGATAACAATAAGATTGCTCTTGTTGTAGATATGCGGAGTCGATCCTTCTTCTCGGAGATTCGAGAGGTGTTGGATGAGATTGAGGGGGCAGAGGATTTAGATTTTAAAGTCCTATTCTTGGATGCGACGGATAGTGAATTGGTTGCTCGCTATAAAGAAACTCGTCGTTCCCATCCTTTGGCGGCTGATGGTCGTGTTTTGGACGGGATTCAGCTAGAGCGTGAACTTTTGGCTCCCTTGAAAAATATGAGTCAAAATGTTATTGACACGACTGAGCTGACACCTCGTAATCTCCGTAAGGCAATCTCGGAGCAGTTTGCTAGTCAAGATAATCAGCCGTCGTTTCGCATAGAAGTGATGTCCTTTGGTTTCAAATATGGACTCCCTCTGGATGCAGACTTGGTTTTTGACGTTCGGTTCTTACCAAATCCCTACTACAAGTTGGAGTTGCGTAATTTGACTGGTCTGGATGCTCCTGTCTTTGACTATGTCATGGAGCATCAAGAATCGGAAGAGTTTTATAGTCATTTGCTCGGCTTGATAGAACCGATTCTTCCTGGTTATCAGAAGGAAGGAAAATCAGTTCTAACGATTGCAGTTGGATGTACGGGTGGTCAGCATAGAAGCGTAGCCTTTGCTAAACGTTTGGCAGACGATTTAGAGAAAAATTGGAATGTTAATCGTAGTCATCGTGATAAGGACAGACGGAAGGAGACGGTCAACCGCTCATGAGAAAACCAAAAATTACAGTTATCGGGGGCGGGACTGGTATTCCAGTCATTTTGAAGAGTTTGCGGGATAAGGATGTAGAGATTACCGCTATCGTGACGGTAGCTGATGACGGAGGATCTTCGGGGGAAATCCGTCAGGCTTTGCAGGTGACCCCTCCAGGTGATTTGCGTAACGTCCTATTGGCTATGTCGGATATGCCCAAACTTTATGAACAAATTTTCCAGTATCGTTTTGCGGATTCAGATGGACCCTTGGCTGGTCATCCGCTAGGGAATCTCATCATTGCTGGTATTTCAGAAATGCAGGGTTCAACCTACAATGCGATGAGGTTGTTGACGCGCTTTTTCCATACGACAGGGCGGATTTATCCATCTAGCGAACAGGCCTTGACCCTTCATGCTATTTTTACAGATGGGACCGAGGTAGCAGGTGAGAGCAAGATTTCCAAGCATAATGGGATGATTGATCATGTCTATGTGACAAATTCTTATAATGATGATGAACCGAAAGCCAGTCGCCAGGTAGTTGAAACGATTATGGAAAGTGACATGATTGTACTTGGACCGGGTTCTCTTTTTACCTCAATCTTGCCGAATCTGATGATTTCTGATATTGGCAAAGCCCTAAAAGAAACCAAGGCTGAAGTGACCTATGTGTGCAACATTATGACCCAACGGGGAGAGACTGAGTTTTTCTCAGATGCAGACCATGTGGCGGTCCTCAATGCTCACCTAGCTGAACAATTCATTGATACAGTTTTGGTCAATATTGAGCCAGTTCCACAAGAGTATATGAATAGCAACCAGTTTGATGAATACTTGGTACAGGTAAAACACGATTTTGCAGGTTTACAAAAACAGGCTAATCGTGTGATTTCTTCGAACTTTCTTCGTTTGGAAAATGGCGGAGCTTTCCATGATGGTGACTTGGTGGTAGAAGAGTTGCTCAAGATTTTGCAGGTGCGGTCATGAGTTTTACAGTACAAGTAAAGGAAGAATTGCTGCTTCAGTCTAGCCAAAATAAGAGCGAGCTATCTGCTATTATCAAATTATCAGGTAGTTTGGGCTTAGCTTCATCAGGTTTGACTCTTTCTATCAGCACGGAAAATGCAAAGATTGCCCGTCACATTTATGAACTGTTACTCCATTTCTACCAGATTAAGGCTGAGATTCGCCATCATCAAAAACCTAATCTCAAAAAGAATCGTGTGTATGCAGTTTTGATAGAAGACGGCGTGAATGAGATATTGAACGATTTGCATTTGGCTGATAGCTTCTTTGGATTAGAGACGGGGATTTCTCCCTTGGTTTTGGAAAATGATTCATGGAGTCAAGCCTATCTTCGTGGAGCATTTTTAGCGGCAGGCTCTGTTAAGGATCCTGAAAAAGGAAAATACCAGCTTGAAATAGCTTCTGTCTATAGTGACCATGCCAATGACCTGGCCAATCTGATGCAGAAATTTCTTTTGGATGCCAAAGTCATTGAGCGAAGTAAGGGAACCATTACCTATCTGCAACGTGCAGAGGACATTATGGATTTTCTTTTGGTGATTGGAGCAGAAGAGACAAAGACAGAATTTGAGAATGTTAAATTGCTTCGTGAAGCTCGCAATGACCTAAATCGAGCTACAAATGCGGAAGCCGCTAATATTGCAAAGACAGTCAATGCTAGTATGAAAACAATCAATAATATTATCAAAATCATGGATACTATCGGTCTAGATCAGTTGTCAGGTGACTTGCAGGAGATTGCCCAGTTGCGAATTCAGCATCCAGACTATTCCATTCAGCAATTGGCAGATAGTCTAACGGTACCGATCACTAAAAGTGGTGTCAACCATCGTTTGCGGAAAATCAATAAGATTGCGGATGAATTGACTGACTAGATAGGTATACATAGAATGTTATAGTCATTTGAATTACCTTTGATATATCATTACTTTCGGCTTGCTGTATTCTAGTATTGCTTGCACCTCAGTTCCTTGTCTAAAAGTTAATTTATTCGACGATACTAAGACTGGTTCGAGAGGACCAGTTTTTTTGTATTAGCTGTAATAGTATTCCTCTTCATAGGAATGATCCTGTTTTATGAATTTTTCAGTAATGATTAGCATAGAACATTAATATATGTTAAAATAGATAGAAGGATACTTTAGCTAGAAAGGAGTTTTGATGATAAGCAACGAACAATATGATTATCTAAGGGGACATCCAACTTTTGAACGTTTGACACGTGATAGCTTTGATCAATTAGCTAAGCATATTCGTTTTCGAAAGATTCCTAAGGGACAAATCTTTTTTTACGCAGAGGATCCTAGAGATTATCTATTTGTATTGTATAAGGGCTATGCTCGGATTGAGCAATATGATGAGACGGATAGTTTTACGTATTTAGACTATATTCGGCAGGGTGGTGCCTTTCCTTTTGGAGATATGTTTCAGGACAAACCTTATCATTATACTGCCATTGCCATAACGGACCTAGAGTATTTTATTGTGCCGATGGTCTTGTTTGAAACCTTGTCGAAGATAAATCCTAGTCAAATGGCTTATATCTGTCAAAAATTATCCAAGGTACTTCGTTTTCAAGAGTTGCGCTTGCGAAATGCGATGCGTTCCAAGGCATCAGATCGAGTCGTTCAAGCCTTGGCTCTTCTTTATTGGGATATGTGCCAGCGCGATCAGTTTGCTACCTTGCCATTTGAAATTCATATTCAGGAGATTTCGCGTTTAGCAGCTACGACACGGGAAACGGTTAGCCATGTTTTGAAGCAACTGAAACAGGATGGTAAAATTGCTTATAGCCATAAACAGTTAACGTATTTAGATATTGATTATTTCTTAGAAAATTTGACAGAAACTCATTGAAGTTTCTGTTTTTTTATAAAAAAATAAAAATTCATATAATGATATAACGGAAGGAATTATGCAGAATATAGGTGATATAATCGATAATTATTTATAAATAAGGTTAAAAATGTGAAGAATTTCTCAAAATAAATGTGAGCGTTTTCAAGTTTTTGTTTTTTTGCTCTGTTAAACTATGGATGTAAAGAGGAAATGAGAGGCAGGAAAGCGTACGGTCCTCCTCGTTTCCCATCATGTATAAATCTACAAGGAGGACAGATCATGTCAAACCATCCAATTCATGTTTTTTCAGAAATTGGTAAGCTGAAAAAAGTTATGTTACACAGACCAGGTAAGGAAATTGAAAACCTTATGCCTGACTACCTAGAACGCCTACTCTTCGATGATATTCCATTCTTAGAAGATGCACAGAAAGAGCATGATGCTTTTGCTCAAGCTCTTCGTGATGAAGGTGTCGAAGTGCTCTACTTGGAAAAATTAGCTGCTGAGTCACTTGTTACACCTGAAATTCGTGAACAATTTATTGATGAATATCTCGAAGAAGCTAACATTCGTGGCCGGGCAACTAAAAAGGCAATTCGTAAGCTGTTGATGTCTATTGAAGATAATCAAGAACTGGTTGAGAAAACGATGGCTGGTGTTCAAAAGGCAGAATTGCCAGAAATCCCTTCTGAAGAAAAAGGTTTGACAGATTTGGTTGAATCCTCTTACCCATTTGCAATAGACCCAATGCCAAACCTTTACTTCACACGGGATCCATTTGCTACGATTGGTAATGCTGTTTCTCTTAACCACATGTATTCAGAAACACGGAACCGTGAAACCTTGTATGGTAAATACATCTTCACTCATCACCCAGAATACGGTGGAAAAGTTCCATTGGTTTACAATCGTGAAGAAACTACTCGTATAGAGGGTGGTGACGAATTGGTTCTTTCAAAAGATGTTTTGGCAGTAGGTATTTCACAACGTACTGACGCTGCATCAATTGAAAAACTATTGGTAAATATTTTTGAACAGCATGTTGGTTTCAAGAAAGTATTGGCATTCGAATTTGCTAACAACCGTAAATTCATGCACTTGGATACAGTATTTACCATGGTTGACTATGATAAGTTTACTATCCACCCAGAAATTGAAGGTGACCTTCGTGTCTTCTCTGTAACCTATGAAAATGATACGCTTCATATTGAAGAAGAACATGGTGACTTGGCAGAACTTTTGGCTGCGAACCTTGGTCTTGAAAAAGTAGAATTGATCCGTTGTGGTGGCGGTGATATGGTTGCTGCTGGTCGTGAGCAATGGAATGATGGTTCAAATACATTGACTATTGCACCAGGTGTGGTAGTTGTTTACAAACGCAATACGATTACCAATGCTATCCTCGAGTCCAAAGGGCTTCGTTTGATTAAGATTGGCGGAAGCGAATTGGTTCGCGGTCGTGGTGGACCTCGTTGTATGTCAATGCCGTTTGAACGGGAAGACATCTAATGCCAAGTATAGAACGAACAACAATCGGTTCGGAAGAATGGCAACGCGCAGCCTCTATCTATGTCCGCTATAAGGTATTTGTCCTTGAGCGTGGTATTGCAAAGGAAGATGAATTTGACCAGAATGATACGGAAGGAAGAGTTTACGCCAATCTCTTTATTGGTGAAGAGCCTGTTTCAACGGGACGTTTTCTTCCTGTCGGTCCTGGTCAAGCTCGTCTAACCCGAATAGCCACTCTACCGAATTTTCGTGGAAAAGGCTATGGAAAAATGATTATCAGCTCTTTGGAAGCTTACGCACGTGAAGCAGGCTTTCATCAGTTGAATATACATTCGGAGTTAACTGCAAAGACTTTTTATGAGTCAGTTGGCTACCAAGCAACTTCTGAAGTTTATCAAGAAGATGGAGAATGGTGCCAGACATTGACAAAATTTATTTAAACATTAGGAGAAGAGACAATGACAAACGTATTTAAAGGTAGACATTTCCTTGCAGAGAAAGATTTCACACGCGCAGAATTGGAATGGTTGATTGATTTCTCAGCTCATTTGAAAGATTTGAAAAAACGCAATATTCCACACCGTTATTTGGAAGGTAAAAATATTGCTCTCTTGTTTGAAAAAACATCAACACGTACTCGTGCTGCCTTCACAGTAGCATCTATTGACCTTGGTGCCCATCCAGAATATCTTGGTGCAAATGACATCCAACTTGGTAAGAAAGAATCTACAGAAGATACTGCTAAAGTTTTGGGACGCATGTTCGACGGTATTGAATTCCGTGGTTTCAGTCAAAAAATGGTGGAAGAATTGGCAGAATTCTCTGGTGTGCCAGTATGGAATGGTTTGACAGATGCATGGCACCCAACTCAAATGTTGGCGGACTACTTGACTGTCAAAGAAAACTTTGGCAAGTTGGAAGGCTTGACTCTGGTTTACTGTGGTGATGGCCGTAACAACGTTGCTAACTCACTTTTGGTAACAGGCGCTATCCTTGGTGTCAATGTCCATATCTTCTC
The DNA here is from genome assembly GCF_044427305.1 of Streptococcus sp. 2021WUSS109. Taxonomy (NCBI): domain Bacteria; kingdom Bacillati; phylum Bacillota; class Bacilli; order Lactobacillales; family Streptococcaceae; genus Streptococcus; species Streptococcus sp. 2021WUSS109. Next base: position 60,355 of record NZ_JAOTGF010000003.1, on the reverse strand, counting down.
TCCAAAAGAACTCTTCCCAGAAGAAGAAGTAGTTGCCTTGGCTGAAGGTTTTGCGAAAGAAAGTGGAGCACGTGTTCTCATTACTGATAATGCTGACGAAGCAGTCAAAGGTGCAGATGTTCTCTATACAGACGTTTGGGTATCAATGGGTGAAGAAGATAAATTTGCAGAACGCGTTGCCCTCTTGAAACCATACCAAGTGAATATGGAATTGGTGAAAAAAGCAGAAAATGAAAATCTCATCTTCTTGCACTGCTTGCCTGCCTTCCATGATACAAACACTGTTTATGGTAAAGATGTCGCTGAAAAATTCGGCGTAGAAGAAATGGAAGTAACAGACGAAGTATTCCGTAGCAAATATGCTCGTCACTTCGACCAAGCTGAAAACCGTATGCACACTATTAAAGCAGTGATGGCGGCTACTTTAGGGGATCCATTTGTTCCACATGTGTAATAATTAACGATCTAATAACGCATCGCAACCTCCGGGGGCTGGCACCCAGCCCCCATATTTTGAGGATAGATGTGTAAGCGATTACTATTTCGCGAAAGTGAGGAAAAAGCAAGAGATATGGCAAATCGTAAAATTGTAGTAGCCTTGGGTGGCAATGCCATTTTATCGTCCGACCCATCGGCTAAAGCACAAAAAGAGGCCTTGGTACAAACAGCCAAGCACCTTGTAAAATTGATAAAAAATGGGGACGACCTTATTATCACACATGGTAATGGTCCTCAGGTTGGAAACTTACTTCTTCAAAACCTTGCTGCTGATTCGGAAAAGAACCCAGCTTTTCCACTAGACAGTTTGGTAGCCATGACAGAAGGTTCGATTGGTTTCTGGTTGCAAAATGCCTTGGAAAATGAATTGCTCAAGGAAGGCATTGAAAAAGATGTAGCATCTGTTGTGACCCAGGTTATCGTAGATAAGAATGATCCCGCCTTCGAAAATTTGACCAAGCCGATTGGACCATTCTATACAGAAGAAGAAGCGAAATCAGAAGCAGAAAAGACTGGTGCAACCTTCAAAGAAGATGCCGGTCGTGGCTGGCGCAAAGTCGTTGCTTCGCCAAAACCTGTAGGAATCAAAGAAATAGGTACCATTCGTACCCTTCTCAATGCAGGTGAGGTAGTCGTAGCTGCTGGAGGCGGAGGTATTCCAGTTGTCCAAGAAGCAGACGGTACTCTTACCGGTGTGGAAGCAGTTATCGATAAGGACTTTGCTTCTCAATGTTTGGCAGAATTGGTTGATGCAGACTTGTTTATCGTCTTGACAGGTGTAGACTATGTCTTTGTTAACTACAACAAACCAGACCAAGAAAAATTAGAAACAGTTACCGTGGCTGAATTGGAAGAATATATCAAACAAAATCAATTCGCACCAGGTTCCATGCTACCGAAAGTTGAAGCAGCTATTGCTTTTGTAAACAATAAGCCGCAATCAAAAGCGGTCATTACCTCATTAGAAAACTTAGGCGCTTTGATTGAATCCGATAGCGGCACGATCATTGTCAAAGATTAAGCAGCTGTATGTATCGTTGAGGCTTCTCTTTATTGATGTACTCTGCATGCAAATATAGTTTTTAAACTAGATGGGTTATTTATTGATGGAGTCAGGGGAGTGGAAGTGTTGATAGTCCCACAAGGGTTCCCTTTAATCGAAACATGAAGGTCTGGGCTTCTAAGCTTCCTCCCCTCTCATCCATTTCCTATCAAGTATCTATCTATAAGCAATGATTTCAGACTTTATAGTCATTTGGTTTATCTTTAATTACTTCGACGCAAGAAGAAACTCCGTAGCCTTGTACTCAAAGCAAACTAAACGACTATACTCTGAAGGAGATAGACATCTCTTGAAGATAGGTGGATATTTGATTGATACGGTTATTACGGATACAATTTCCCTTAAATAGGGGATAAACTTTTAAAATATTATAGGAGGTTTTTGCGATGAGCGAAAAAGTGAAAAAAGGCTTTAAATTGCCTTCATCTTATACAATATTGATGCTCATTATTGCCTTTATGGCAGTGATGACATGGATTATTCCAGCTGGTCAGTATCAGGTTGATGAAGCCGGACATTTGGTGGCTGGTACCTATGAGAAGGTTGCTCAAAATCCACAAGGGATTTACGATGTTTTTATGGCTCCAGTTCGTGCCATGCTTGGTCACGGTGCGACTGAAGCAGCGATTAACGTAGCATTCTTCATCATCATGGTTGGTGCCTTTCTTGGTGTAGTTAACGAAACAGGTGCACTTGATGTAGGGATTGCTTCTATTGTAAAACGCTTCAAAGGTCGTGAAAAAATGTTGATTTACATCCTCATGCCTTTGTTTGCCTTGGGAGGCTCAACCTATGGTATGGGTGAAGAAACAATGGCTTTCTTCCCGCTCCTTGTTCCTGTTATGATGGCGGTTGGTTTTGATAGTATTACTGGTGTAGCCATCATCTTGCTAGGTTCTCAAATCGGCTGTTTGGCTTCTACTGTAAACCCATTTGCGACAGTTGTAGCCTCTGATGCAGCAGGTGTAAGTGTTGCGGACGGTATGATTTGGCGCTTTGTCTTCTTCGTTGTTATTCTCTTGATGGGGGTTCTCTTTGTAGCCAACTATGCTGAGAAAGTGAAAAATGATCCGACTAAGTCCTTGGTTTATAAACAACGTGAAGCGGACATGCAACACTTTAATGTAACAGCAACTCAAGAAGTGAATGCAGAATTATCACCAGCTCAAAAACGTGTTCTCTGGGTATTTGTATTAACATTTGTTCTCATGATTTGTAGCTTTATACCATGGGAAGACTTGGGTGTTACTATCTTTACACAATTTAAAGATTGGTTGATTGGTCTTCCGTTCATCGGTCAAGTGATTGGTTCTTCAACAGCTGCTCTTGGTACTTGGTACTTCCCAGAAGGAGCAATGCTCTTTGGTATCGCAGGGATTGTAGTTGGTTTAGTTTATGGTATGAGTGAAGAACGTTTGGTAAAATCCTTCATGTTCGGTGCGGCTGATATTTTCAGCGTAGCTTTGATTTGTGCTATCGCGCGTGGTATTCAAGTCATCATGAACGATGGTATGATTACTGCCACTATTCTCCACATGGGTGAAGAAGGATTGCAAGGTTTATCTTCACAAGTATTCATCATTTTGACCTATCTCTTCTACCTACCAATGTCCTTCTTGATTCCATCTTCATCAGGTCTTGCAGGGGCTTCTATGGGTATCATGGCACCTCTTGGTGAGTTTGTAAATGTACCAGCAAGCTTGGTTATCACAGCTTTCCAAGCTGCATCAGGTCTCTTGAACTTGGTAGCTCCAACATCAGGTATTGTAATGGGAGCCTTGGCACTTGGTCGTGTTGAAATTGGTACTTGGTATAAATTTGTAGGTAAGTTAATCGTAGGCATCATGATTGCCTCCATAGCTATTTTGGTCATTGCGACATTCTTCTAATCGAAATTCTGGGTCAGATTTTATCATGAATACAGATAAAATTTGGCTCAGTTTTTCCTTTTATGATAGAATAGTGCTAGAAAATATATCATATCTTATTATGTTGAAAGGGGACACAATGAGAACAAGTTTTATTCAGTCATCGCATCAGGAGGCATGTATTCAAGCCATCCAAGAACTGGTTGCTTTTCCTTCTGTTTTGCAAGAACATCAGGCAGATACGCCATTTGGTCAAGCGATTCAGGATGTTCTGGAGCACACGTTGGCTTTGACGGAAAAAATGGGTTTTAAAACTTATTTAGACCCTGCTGGCTATTATGGCTATGCTGAAATTGGGCAAGGCGAAGAATTATTAGCAATCCTTTGCCACTTAGATGTGGTACCTGCTGGTGATCTTAGTCAATGGCAGACGCCGCCTTTTGAGGCTGTGGTAGAGGGAGATTATATTATTGGACGCGGGGTTCAGGATGATAAAGGTCCTTCGATGGCGGCCTTATTTGCAGTAAAAGCACTTCTTGATGCGGGAGTCCAATTTAACAAACGGATTCGTTTCATTTTTGGAACAGATGAAGAGACCTTATGGCGGTGTATGAACCGCTACAATCAGTTGGAAGAAGTGGCAACTATGGGCTTTGCGCCAGATTCTTCCTTCCCTTTGACTTATGCTGAAAAAGGATTGTTACAGGCCAAATTGCATGGTCCAGGTCACCCTTGTCTGAGTATCGAAGCGGGAACTGCTTATAACGTAGTACCTGCCAAGGCAAGCTATTCTGGTCATTTATTAGCAGGAGTTATTGCGGAATTAGATCAATTAGGCTTTGATTATGAAACAAAAGATGATCAAGTAACGGTTCTTGGTATTTCGCGGCACGCCAAGGATGCTGCCGAGGGGGTCAATGCCATCGTTCGTTTGGCAAAGGCCTTGGAACATTTCGAAAGCCATCCAGCCTTGGACTTTATCGTCAATGCAGTTGGTGAAGATGCTACAGGATTTAAGCTTTTTGGTGATGTGACTGATGAACCATCAGGGACACTCAGTTTCAATATTGCAGGTCTAACCATTAGCGCAAAAAAATCAGAAATTCGCTTGGACATTCGTATTCCTGTCACTGCGGATAAAGAAGCCCTAGTTTCTACTTTACAAGCCAAAGCGCAATCATGTGGCTTGACCTATGAAGAGTACGACTACCTTGCTTCCTTGTATGTGCCATTAGACAGCCAGCTGGTATCTACGCTCATGTCTGTTTATCAAGATAAGACAGGAGATTTGACAAGCGAGCCAATCTCGTCAGGTGGGGCCACCTTTGCTCGTACTATGCCAAACTGTGTGGCCTTTGGTGCATGTTTCCCAGATACAGAACAAACAGAGCATCAGGAAAATGAACGGATGCCATTAGAAGACTTATATAAAACAATGGATATTTATGCTGAGGCAGTCTATCGCCTAGCTGCGGAATAGCCATTGTCAGCATTGACTATTAAATTACAGTTTAAAAGCACTTAGTGAAATATCTAAGGGCTTTTCTTATGAAGAATAACATTAAAAAGATGAGATAGAAATGTGTCACTGTTTACAAGAAGTGGACAAAAATATATGAAAGTGTGACTTATTATATGCTGTTTTAAAAATAGACCCCATCTGCATATAGAATAAGTCAAGTTAGACTATTCTACAATAAAACGCTTACATGTTATATTTGTGACAGAAAATGCGATCGCACATCAACCAGTAAACTGAATTTTGAGTCTTATACGAGGCTAAAAAGGTTTACAAACTGCTTTATTTTGGCTATAGGTAGGATAAACTTGCAGACTTTATAGGAGGAAATAATGAAAAAAGAAACAAGTAAGTTTACGAAAAAAGTCATCCTTGGTCAGCTTCTCATCTGTACCAGTTTTTTGGTATGGGCAGGACAGACCGTTGCAGCAGAGGAAGTATCTCAGGGAGAACCAGTAGCAATCAACAATGAAACTCCACCTGCTATTGAAGCAAAACCACTTGTAGAAGCTACTCCATCAACTGAAACAGAACCTTCAACTCCAGAAGAAAAACAGGAGGAACCACAAGTAGCTGGTAAAAATGTGGTAGAAGGGAAAAAGCCAGTAACCAACAGCCAGCATCAGATGGTTTCTGAATTATCAACGGTCCCTTCTGTTTCTATAAAAAATCCAGATGCAGCTACCGATGGGAGTGCTTACGGTAGTAGCGACGATGCCAATAGCAATACCAAAATCATTGCTGGTAAAGAAACTGGCGAATCAGATAACGGTTACTCCAAGTGGGATCATGTTTACGTTCAGTATGATTTTGAAAAAGAAGTTCCCGTCCATACTGTAAAAATTCATCGTAATACTTATGACAATGCAGTGTCTACTTTTAAAGATGTTAAAGTGGAATTGTCTACAAGTGCAGATTTTTCTCCTGAAACCACAGAAGTCATTTTCAAACAGGCAGATGTAGAAGAAACAGTTGCAAATAAAGGACAGCCTCAAGTCATCCAATTGCCAACACCAATCAATGCTCGTTATATTCGTATTTGGGGACGGGGGCATTATATCCAAAATACAAACAGTTCCTGGAAGGGATATAGTAATGGCGTTCTCTTTAACGAGATAGAAGTCTTGGCGCAGGTTGAAGCAGATGCTGGTACGAATGAAGAACCACAAACCGAGCTAGTCAACCTCGCTAAATTAAAAAAACCATATTTCTATGGTAAGGCTCCAACCAATCCAGAAGCCATTAACGATGGCAAGTTCGACGAGAATTATACTACTCAAGAATCAATAGGGAACCAGGCCTATCTTCAATACGAATTTAGAAATGTCTATACTATTGAGGAAATCAAGGTTCAGTTAGCTCCTGGAGAGTATCGTAATTTCCGGATAGATTTGGATGATGATTATAATGATGGTAATAATTATAATACAATCTATAAGAATGAAAATTTCACCATTGACAAGGAACAGATTATAACGATTAAAACTCCGAAGAACTCTAAAGCGCGTTATGTTCGCTTTAGAGGTACTCGCGTAGACGATACTCCTCTTCGCTATTCAGAAATTCAGATTATGGGACGAGGAAAATCTTATGACGAATCTGCTCCAGAATACGTTCCACCAAAATCTGAATACGATACATTAGTCTGGTCTGATGAATTTAATGGCGACAAGATTGATGAAAGTAAATGGCAAATTATTGATGGCATGTGGAATCATGCGGCTATATACAATCGTAAAGCAGTTTCTATCAAAAAAGATGGTGACAAGAGCTATTTGTCTATCCGTAGCACGAACCACAAGGATAAAAAAGCTTTGGTTGAAGCAGTTGGGCACGATCGGTATGATGATAAAGAATTACCAGATAAAGTAACATGGTCTTCTGGTCGCCTAGAATCTAAAGATAAGTATTCTTTCCAATTTGGTCGAATGGCTGTTCGAGCTAAGGTAAATGACTCTAAGGGAATCTGGCCTGCTATTTGGATGTTGGCACAGGATGAGACCGGGCATGACGAAATTGACGTTTTGGAATACCTTGGTCAAAATCCATGGGATGCATGGACAACTAACCATTTTGGTATTTTGGCAAAAAATAAAAAATCTGATGGCTCAGCTTATAAGAATTACGAAGCTTGGAGTCAGGAATTCCATGTCTACGAAGTCGAATGGACTCCAGATGTCATCAAATGGTATATTGATGGAAAATTTGTTTTTCAAACAGACCGTGGTAAGGATCGGGATGGTATGCACACCCGCCCTATGTTCCCGATACTGGAAACCCAAGTTGGTGATGGCTGGGTTGGTGATGTTGATTACAAACGCAACATGACTAAACAGGATAGTGAGTACTTGGTTGATTGGGTTCGAATTTATCAAAAAGCAGATCAAAGTAAGGTACGTTTTGATAATCTAGATGATGCCAAGCCTAATGATTATGTCATTAAGCCACAGCAAAAACTTGGTCACCTCGTAACAGTCTCTAACGGGAAAGCAGCTCATGAAAACAAAAATAATTTCTACTATGGAGGTCAACCACGTTACGAAACAAGCAGGCTCTATGCTGATGGTGATGGCGAAAATGCACTAGTTTACAAGATTGCTAATCCAGAGGCTTTGCACTTAACAACTTATTACAAAACACTTGAAGACTATTCTGTCTATAATAAAGAAGCAGGGGCTAATGAAGGAAAATCTGTTCGCAAACATTTGATAAATGCAAAAGACGGTGAAATTGACTTCACTGTGTACTCATCTGTTGACGGCAAAAGCTGGAATAAAGAGAATGTTACTGTAGTGGATAATTTTGTAGAAGCAACCCCAGCTTATGCACGCACTACATTTGATATTCGCAACATTCGAAAAGGTACTAACTTTGTGAAGATCGTCTTTCCAACGGTCAAAGGTATTTCCTATAAGTTGGAAGATGGAACAGAGAAAGGCCTGCAAGCCAGTGATGTTCAGTTAGCAAAAGTAACTTTTGTAGCTGCTCATCCTGAAGCAGAACCAGAAAAACCTATTGTTGATCAAGAAAAACTAGCTTTGTCCAAAGTCTTTTCACTTGATGCCGGTCGCAAGTATTTCTCTGTAAATCAGATAAAGGAGATTATTGATTTAATTTCTTCTTATGGTTACACGGATATGAACCTCTTATTGGGAAATGATGGTCTGAGATTTTTATTAGATGATATGAATTTGACCGTTGGAGATAAGGTGTATGACAGTGAAGCAGTTAGGAAAGCAATAATAAATGGTAATAAGCATTATTATGACGATCCAAACGGTACAACCTTAAGCCAGAGTGAGATGGATGATATCCTTGCTTATGCTAAGGAAAAAAATATTTCCATTATTCCAACTATCAATAGCCCAGGGCATATGGATGCGATTGTAGAAGCAATGGAAGAATTGGGGATAAAATCGCCAAAATTTAGTTATAATGGTAAAACATCTGCACGTACAGTTGATTTAAAAAATGACCAAGCAGTTGCTTTTACTAAAGCCTTAATTGATAAATATGCTAGTTACTTTGCAGGCAAATCTAAAATTTTCAATATTGGCTTAGATGAGTATGCTAACGATGCTACAAATGCTTCTGGATGGCACATTCTTCAGACACAAGGTGATTATGGTAAGTTTATTCAATATGCCAATGATTTAGCAGCTATCGTCAAGAAGCATGGTTTAGAGCCAATGGCTTTCAATGACGGTATCTATTATAACCACGATACTAGTTCGGGTACTTTTGATAAAGACATTATTGCTTCTTTCTGGACAGGAGGTTGGGGAGGATATGATGTTGCTTCCTCAAAATTCCTTCATGAAAAAGGGCATAAAATTCTTAATACAAATGATGCTTGGTACTATGTTATTGGACGTGAAGCAGAAGGTTTGGGATGGTATAACCTTGATCAAGGTCTTCGAGGAACTAAATCAACAAGGTTTGATCAAGTACCGAAATCTGAGAATACTAAGGTACCCATTATCGGTAGCATGGTTGCGGTATGGGCAGATGACCCAAGCAAGCCTTACAGCTATGACTCAATTAAAAAACTTTTGCACAGTTTTACGGAAAACAATTCTGATTATTTTTGGGCAGAGTACCGAGATTTGCGAGAAGAAGTTGGGAAGATTCCTACTGATTTAAATTCCTATACACCAGAGAGCGTGGCGACTTTAAAAGAGGTCTTGAACAAGATTGATTGGAAACTAAGTAGAAATAACCAAGCGTTTGTTGATGGTTACTTGGCAGAAGTAAAAGCAGCGCGTGAAGCGTTAGTTCCTGTGACAGCAAAAGGAGACAGCGTCAAAGCGGAGCCCTTACCAGAAGGCAAGCTACCTCTGATTACTGCTAAAGGAAAAAGTGTCCAAGCAGAACCACGCCCTGCCTTTAAGGGATACCTGACATCAAACTATGGACCATCTGTCACACCTTTATCCCTCGTATCAAAACCAAGCAGTGAGCAGTCACGCTCCCAGCAAGCAGCTTCTCAGAAGAAAGAATTGCCAAATACAGGCGCAGTAGATGGTCTTGGATTCTCTCTCCTTGGTATGCTTGGTCTGGCATTTGCTAGTCGCCGGAGGAAAGAGGAGTAACATAGCCATTTGAGTGAATGTTCAGGGCTTTCTAATTGTAATTATATAGTTATCTAGTTTTTCTTTCACTCGCTTTGCTGTACCCAAGTATAGCATGTAGCTCATTGCCTTGTACAAAAAGTAAACTAGAAGGCTATGAATAACAGGATAATTTTTTATAGGCTACTAAAAATCCCCGTAATAAATCTTATTACGGGAGATTTTCGTTTATGAGTATAAAGGGAAGTTATTGATATTTATTTGAAAAATTATCTTTAAAATTAAGTATGTTGTTTGTGAACACAAATTTTTATAATTTACTAAAGAAAAATGGTGGAGTAAACTGTTTCAAGTGCTCGAAGCAAGCTTGTGCCCCCTCGACATCTTCACAAATGATGAGACAGACATCGTCACCGCAGACGGTCGCTACAATTTGAGGAATCTCCATGGCATCCAAAATAGAACCGAATGAGTTGGCCAATCCAGGTAGGGTCTTGAGCACCACTTGATGTTGGATAGGTTTTAGCATGACCAAAGCATCTTCCATATAGAGTCGCAGTCGTTTTTCCCAGCGAGTAGGAGCAATGGGGTTGATGACATAGTGAGAAGAATCATCTTCGTTGACTTTGACAAGATTGAGCATCTTGATGTCACGGGAGAGGGTAGATTGGGTGACGGAGACTCCGTTGACCTCTAGTAATTCTTGCAATTCCTGCTGGGTATGTATTTTCTTCTCCATGATTAGAGACAGGATCAGCTGATGGCGGCTTTCAATCTTGTTCATAGGGCCCTCCTTGAGATGTAAGGAAAATAAAATCTGAACTCAGAATAAATTGGTGATAACAGCCTATTGAATAAACATTGCATCCCCAAAACTAAAGAAGCGGTAACGTTCTTCAACAGCATGTTTATAGGCATCTAACGTAAATTCTCTACCTGCAAAGGCAGAAACTAGCATAACCAAAGTAGATTTTGGCAGGTGGAAATTGGTTGAGAAGGCATCAACGATTCGGAAGTTGTAGCCAGGTTTGATGAAGATATTTGTCCAACCAGAATCAGCTTCCAAACGGCCATCAAATTTATTACCGATGGTTTCGAGGGTGCGGATGGATGTCGTGCCGACTGCGACGATACGACCACCGCTATCTTTGACCTGATTGAGGGTTTGAGCAGCTTCTGCTGATAGGTTATAGAATTCCGAGTGCATTTCATGCTCATCAACGTTATCAACAGAGACTGGTCGGAAGGTCCCAAGTCCAACGTGAAGAGTCAAATAGACTAGCTTCACTCCTTTAGCTTCGATTTTTTCGAGTAATTCTTGGGTGAAATGTAGTCCAGCAGTTGGGGCTGCGGCAGAACCGTTTTCCTTAGCATAAACTGTTTGATAGCGTTCACGGTCTTCTAATTTTTCATGAATGTAAGGTGGAAGTGGCATTTCGCCTAGACTTTCCAAGACTTCAAGGAAGATACCTTCATAGGAGAATTCAACAATTCTTCCACCGTGTTCTAATTCTTCTACGATAGTAGCAGTTAATCGTCCGTCACCAAAAGCGACTGTGGTACCGACCTTCAGACGTTTTGCTGGTTTGGCAAGAACTTCCCACTGATCACCTTGGGTATTTTTCAAAAGCAAAAGCTCAACATGTCCCATAGTTTCAGGCTTGTAGCCATAGAGACGGGCAGGCAGAACACGTGTATTGTTCATGACCAGAGCATCACCGGGATTTAGCTGGTCGATGATATGGTCAAAGTGACTGTCAACCATGCTCCGTTTTTCGCGGTCGAGGATCAATAATTTAGAGCTGTCGCGCTTTTCAAGGGGAACTTGAGCGATAAGCTCTTCGGGTAAATCAAAATCAAAATCTGCAGTATTCATATTCACTCCTTAGACTAAAATAAAATATAGGTAAAATAAATCAATAGGGCAAATGGCAAAGCCACCAATAGACTACCAATCAGGTAGAAAATAAACTTTAGGACCTTTGATTTAGAAATAAAATAGCCAGTAAGGCAGAACAGAATACCAATAAAAAATAAGTAAAAAAGCACATCTGTCATAAATGTATTATATCATAGTTAGACACTTAAGTCTTGATGGATGGGAAGAGAATTAAAATTATTCGTGCTGATGTAATACTCTATAAGTATAAATTCTTGACAAAAATTGGTCTATACCATATAATAAAGAAAAACAATAAATGGTATAGACCAAAGAGGTGTGTTATGAAAATTCATGTAGTAAACAATCAAGTTGAAGGAGCAACTGTAGCATTAGACATTTTGAGAGAAAAATTGAACGGAGGTGCCAAGGTATTAGGTTTGGCAACAGGCTCCAGTCCGTTAGAATTTTACAGATTGATTCGTGAGTCAGATTTAGACTTTTCGAATGTGACATCTGTAAACTTGGATGAGTATGTTGGTCTAGGTGAGGAGAGCGACCAATCCTATATTCATTTTATGAAGGAAAATCTTTTCAATGACAAACCGTTTAAGAAATCTTATTTACCGAATGGTTTGGCGACAGATGTAGTTGCTGAAACAGAACGTTACAATAAAATTTTGGCTGAACATCCGGTTGATTTCCAAATTTTGGGTATCGGTCGCAACGGCCATATCGGTTTCAACGAACCAGGTGCTCCATTTGATGGTCAGACTCATCTGGTTGAATTGGCGCCATCAACCATTGAAGCCAACGCCCGCTTCTTTGACAATCCAGAAGATGTACCAAAACAAGCTATCTCCATGGGCATCGCCAACATTATGGCAGCCAAGACCATTGTTCTCATGGCCTATGGTCAGGAAAAAGCTGACGCCATTAAGGCGACTGTGGAAGGGGCAGTGACAGAAGATGTCCCAGCAAGCGTCCTCCAAAACCATGACAATGTCATCCTCATCCTCGACCAAGCAGCAGCGAGTAAATTAGTGTAGTATGTTGTAAACGATTATTCTTAGACATAAAGTTGGTTGTAACAGTACAATAAGTATAATTTCTGAATGAATCTAGGTTCTTTTTCCATTATGAATTTGACAAAAATTGTGAAAAGGCATGTAACTTATATTTTTAAGGGCATGCCTTTTGCTATTCTGATAATCCATATCAGTTGTTATATATTTGAATGGATTATATATAACATTAAGTTGGATGTGAGAGAAAATTTCAACAAGAGATATTGCTATCCTTTATCATGTTGAAAATTGATAGGAACAAGTGAAATGAGCGAAATAGTGTCATTTTTTCTACGTTTTGTATAACGTTTTCAATTTTTTCAGGTAGTTTTCTGGTTTTTATATAATCTTTTTCTAAAGTTGGTTTTTGAGTTATTTTTTTGTGCTATACTGTTACTACGTTTCCGATAGGAGGAAGCAAATATCTATATAAAGGAGATGTTTCATCATGAAACATATTGTAACAAAACGTAATTATAAAGTTGGCGCATGCGCTATGGCACTTGCATTGTTGATGACTACTGCAGGTAGTGCAATTGTAAATGCAGAGCAACGACTTAATTCACCAGTTGGTTTTGAGCAGCGTGACGAAGTACTTCTAGAGCTGAAAGAATCAACCCAACCTTTTGGTCAAGGTGTTCAACATTTAGAGCCTATCAACTCACCTGCGACTCAAATGGCCCCTTCTGTACAAAAATCATCATGGTTTGGTTCATTTTGGAGTGGTGTAAAAACATTCTGGAATGCATTATGTTGTTCTGTGGGACTAACTGGGCTCAAAGTTAGTAAATAACATAGAGTTATAATCTTGTAATATTTAGTCAATTAAATTTGCAAATCCTTCATACTTCACTAACTTTCTTAAATTTTTTAATTTTCTATATATTACCCTCTTAGAAATCTTTTTCATCTATACATTCATAACTTTAATAATATAACTCGAATTAGTATGCCCTCTATGAAAATAGAGGGTTTTAAACATTTTTTCTTTATTACCACAATTATTCGATACAAGTTTTTTGAACCATAAATATAATATTGCATGTGTATTTTTGTTCTTGTATTAATATATGCATATCTTGGAGTTTTATAGTTTTTTATCTAACCTTTTTCTAAAGTTGGAATTTGAGTTGTCTGTTTGTGCTATACTATCATTTGTAGAGACGAATATCGTATAAAGGAGATATTTCAACAATGAAACAACTTGTAACAAAACGTAGTTATAAAATTGGTTTGAGTGCTATGACTTTGGTCTTGCTAATGACCACTGCAGGTGGTGCCACTGCACATGCAAGTACGGGTACCTATAGTGTCGAAACTCGAGGTGATGCCGAAGTGTATAGGCTGTTGGAAACTCCGGCGAGGTCTTTTACACAGGGGAACGTAGTTTTGGAACCTGTGAATAATTCTACAACTAAACCATCTGAAATCAAATCATGGTTTGATTCTTTTTGGAGTAGTGTAAAAACATTTTGGGAAGCAATCTGTCGTGGAGTTGGATGGTGTTAAGTAGAATGTTTACTATTTAGAGTTATATTCTTGTAATATTTAGTCAATTAAATTTGCAAATCCTTCATACCTTCATTAATCTTTCTTAAATTTTTAATTTTCTATAATATTACCCTCTTAAAAATCTTTTTTATCTATACATTCATAACTTTAATAATATAACTCAAAATAGTATGCCCTCTGTGAAAATAGAGGGCTTTAAATTTTTTAGGGATATTCTTTTTATTACTTCGCTTATTCGAGACAAGGTTCTCTTGAACGGAGCGTATCCTATTTCCTGATTTTTATATTAATATTTTTATTTTTTGGAATTTAATGGTTTTTTATCTAATCTTTCTCTAAAGTTGGAATTTACGTTATTTTTTTGTGCTATACTGGCACTACATTGTCTAGAAAAGGGCGAATATTGTATAAAGGAGACATTTCAAAAATGAAACGTATTGTAACAAAACGTAGTTATAAAGTTGGTCTGTGTGCTATGGCTCTTGCTCTGTTGATGAGCACTGCAGGTGGCGTAACTGCAGGTGCACAGGGGCATAATTTTACTTCATCAGATAGCTCTGCAATGAGAAATACTCAGGTGCTTGTTAAGGGAAATACATCAAATCGGAGTTCTCATGATGGTCCAGTAAAAATTGCGATGCCGAGAGCTGCTGGTTCTAAAAAACAAAAAACTTGGTATGAATCTCTTTGGAGTACCATTAAAAAGTTTTTTGAACAACTTCGTCATGGTTTTCATTTAGAAAGACTGTTTAAAAATGGATAGTAATTCAGTTTTGATTTATTAATCTATTAATAATCTTGTAATATTTAGCGCAATTAATTTATAAACCTTCATATTAAAAAAACTAATACTTTGTAAAAGGAGACATTTCATGAAACGAGCTAATTCAAAACTAGCAGCTTTAACACTCATTACAACTCTTGCAGTTACCTCTGTTATTGGGACAACGGTGCATGCCAACGGGCATGCAGAACCTGATCAAGCGGTAGCAGGCAACTATAATCCAATCACAAATGATTATATAAAAAAAACCATTGGAGATAGAGATCCACAGAATATCACTCTACGTGCTAAATTTCCTGAAAATAATAATTTCAAAAATAGAGGAATAACTTCGATTGGAAAAGTTGAAATTCCATCTAAGACTCCTGAAAACTCTTCATGGTTTTGGAAACTTTGGAATCGTTTTACAACTTTTGTCAAAGGTATTTTTAACTAAGGTTTCTATTTTTCGTTGACTTCATATGGATAGAGAACAGTGGTTCATTTGAGCCTTTATTCAAATGAAAAGCGTATAGAATATTGGAGAGATCTAGGCATCTAAATCAGAGATTGTGCAAGAAATTATGTAATAGACCTCACATTTTTTGCGAATGGGATGTTGACACGAATTCTATATTTCTTGAGTCTCGGTTGTAATTTTTCTTAGATAAATTAAAGAGTGAAAAGTTTAGGATATTGTAATTGTTCTAAACTTTTTATATTGCATTGATAAAAAATACAGTCTTTGTGTAACAGGTATATTCTTGTATTTTTTAGTGAAAAAAGAAATAAATTGACAAAATTATGGTAAAATATAGGTTGATTTAAAATTAATCATTTAATGAATGGAATGAGTTCGAAGTAAGTCAAGATTGACTAGACATTGTATTTAAAGCAATTCGCAGGAATAAGAGATGGAAGGAGATAGAACATGCAACATCCAGTTGTACGATTTATCTGTAGAACCCTGTTCTATTTTTTTATATTGTTACTACTTTTGTATCTGTATAGTTATTTAGACATTGGACAGGGAGGATTTATCTATAATGAGTTTTAAGGAGGAGAGTATAAAAATGATTAGCAGCATGTTAGAGCGGGTAGAGCATTTTGCAACAGAAAATCCTGACTACCCTGTTTACCATCATCTAGGACAGTTGTATAGTTATGGGGATTTAAAGGCAGATTCAGATTCTTTAGCAGCCCATATTGATAGTTTGGATTTACCAGCAAACTCTCCTGTCCTTGTTTTTGGCGGACAGGAGTACCAGATGTTGGCAATCTTTGTTGCCTTAACCAAGGCTGGTCATCCGTATATCCCTGTAGATAGTCATTCTGCTTTGGATCGGATTGAAGCCATTCTGGAAATAGCAGAGCCGAGTTTGGTGTTTGCGGTAGCAGACTTTCCGCTAGAGACAAGTTTGCCAGTGCTTGGTTTGTCTGAAGTTGAAGCCATTTTTGAGAAGAAATCGACTTATCAGTTGATGCATCCTGTAAGCGGAGATGATACCTACTATATTATCTTCACTTCTGGGACGACGGGTAAACCAAAAGGGGTGCAAATTTCGCATGACAATTTGCTCAGCTTTACTAACTGGATGATAAGGGATAAGGAGTTTGCGCTACCAGAGCGACCACAAATGTTGGCTCAACCTTCCTATTCGTTTGACTTGTCGGTTATGTATTGGGCTCCGACGCTTGCCCTTGGTGGGACCTTATTTGCTCTACCGAAAGAGTTGACTTTGGATTTTAAGACCTTATTTGCAGCTATTCAAACTTTGCCATTTAAGATTTGGACTTCGACACCATCATTTGTAGATATGGCTTTGCTATCTCGTGAGTTTGATGGGGAACATTTACCAGATTTGACGCATTTCTATTTTGACGGAGAGGAGTTAACTGTAAAAACAGCTCAGAAGCTCCGCGAACGTTTTCCAAAAGCTGTGATTGTTAACGCTTATGGACCGACCGAAGCTACAGTCGCCTTATCAGCAGTTGCCATCACTGATGAGATGCTGGTGAATTATAAACGTTTGCCGATTGGTTATACCAAACCAGACTCGCCAACTTTTATTTTGGATGAGGATGGTCAAGTAGTACCGAATGGTCAACAGGGAGAAATTGTTGTATCAGGTCCTGCTGTCTCTAAAGGATATTTGAATAATCCTGAGAGAACCGAGGCGGCATTTTTCCAGTTTGACGGCTTACAGGCCTATCATACTGGGGATTTGGGTGTAATGACAGATGAAGGTCTGTTACTCTATGGCGGACGTATGGATTTCCAAATTAAATATAATGGTTATCGTATCGAGTTGGAAGAAGTTGCCCAACACTTAAATAAATCAACCTACATTGAGGCTGCGGTGGCTGTTCCACGTTATAATGCTGACCATAAAGTGCAAAATCTGTTAGCTTATGTTGTTCCTAAAGCAGGGATTATGGAGCAGTTCGATCGAGAGTTGGAGTTAACCAGGGTCATTAAGCAGGAGTTAAAAGAACGGATGATGGATTATATGATGCCTTCGAAGTTTATTTATCGAGACAGTCTTCCTTTGACTGCAAATGGGAAGATTGATATTAAGGGGTTGATCGCTGAGGTGAATGCTCAATGATGGAGTTTTTCAAACAGCTACCTCAGTTAGAGCCTTATGGAAATCCATTGTACTTTTTCTATCTAGTCTTGGCGCTAGTACCAATTTTTATAGGACTCTTTTTTAAAAAACGTTTCCCCTTGTATGAAACAGGTGTTAGTTTAGCCTTCATTGTCTTGATGTTTACAGGTACAAAGACAATGCAGTTGCTGTCTTTATTGGCCTATATTATTTGGCAGACAATGTTGATTTTTTTCTACAAGCATTATCGTCAACGGGCAAATCAAAGCTGGGTCTTCTATCTAATCGTGTGTTTAGCTGTTTTTCCGTTGACTTGGGTAAAGTTGGCACCGACTTTTAGTCAGCATGGGGCAATTTTCGGTTTTTTAGGTATTTCTTATTTAACGTTTCGGTCGGTCGGAATGGTGATTGAAATGCGGGACGGTTTACTAACGGAATTTAGTTTGGGAAGTTTTTTGCGATTTTTGCTATTTATGCCAACTATTTCGAGTGGTCCTATTGATCGTTATAGACGGTTTACGGAAGATTACAAACAAATTCCTGAGCGAACTGAGTTATTAAATATGCTCGATCAGACTGTGCATTATATTATGATGGGCTTCTTATATAAGTTTATTCTAGCCTATTTTATCGGGCATACTTTACTGGAGCCTTTAAAGGCAGTAGCCTTGGATCAAGGTGGATGGTTTAACTTACCTACTATTGGAGTTATGTATCTTTATGGTTTTGAATTATTCTTTGACTTTGCAGGCTATTCCATGTTTGCCATAGGTATTTCCAATCTTATGGGTATTCGCTGCCCAATTAACTTTGATCAACCGTTCAAATCGCGTGATCTTAAGGAATTTTGGAATCGATGGCATATCAGCTTATCTTTTTGGTTCCGTGATTTCGTCTTCATGCGTCTGGTTAAGACTTTGTTGAAACATAAGGTTTTCAAAAATCGAAATACGGTATCTAATGTTGCCTATCTGCTAAATATGCTCTTGATGGGCTTGTGGCATGGTGTAACATGGTATTATATTGCATATGGTCTCTTTCATGCTTTGGGCTTGATCATCAATGATGCTTGGATTCGTAAGAAGAAATCAATTAATTTAGCTCGAAAAAAAGCTGGGCAAGAACCACTGCCGGATAATCGTTGGACGAGTTTCGCTGGTATGTTTGTGACCTTCCATACGGTCATGTTCTCTTTCTTGATATTTTCAGGATTTTTAGATAAATTGTGGTTCAAGTAGACAATAGGTAACGATTGTATGAATCGTAGAAAGGAATATAAAATGGATGTAAAAGAAACAATATTGAATATTATCGAAGAATTATTTATGGAAGATGTATCTGAAATGATGGATGAAGACCTATTTGATGCGGGTGTTTTGGATAGTATGGGGACCGTAGAACTTATTGTGGAGTTAGAAAGTCGTTTTAATATTACAGTTCCAGTTTCAGAGTTTGGTCGTGAAGATTGGAATACAGCTAACAAAATCATTTCTGGTGTTGTGGAGTTGATGCATGCGTAAGCAATTGTGGCAGATTTTTGGGCCTGTGATTTGTGCAACGTTTTTAGTTATTCTCACGTTGTTGTTTTTCCCGAGTTCTTCTCGGTCAAATTTCAAAGAAGAAAAACAAGATGCAGTAGCATTGTCTTATATTAGTTTTAAGAGCAAATATAAGAAAAATAGGGCTCTGGGAGACAAAAATCATCGTTTTGTTCCTTTCTTTGGGTCAAGTGAATGGTCACGTTTTGATAGTATGCATCCGTCAGTGTTGGCAGATGCCTATCAGAGAGAGTATACCCCCTATTTGTTAGGACAACGTGGTGCAGCTTCGCTGACACAATATTTTGGCATGCAACAGATTGGGGCACATTTAAAAAATAGTCAGGCTATCTATGTTGTTTCTCCTCAATGGTTTTCACCCAAAGGGGCATCATCTAAGGCATTTGAACAATATTTTAGTAGTGATCAAGCTACTCATTTTCTGCAAACAAGTGCTGGGGATGACTATGATAGATATGCAGCAAAGCGTTTCTTAGAGCTTAAATCAGACTGTAGTTTGACAGGAATGTTTCAAAAAGTAGCTAGTGGTAAGGAATTGTCGAAATGGGATAGAGAGCAGTTGATCTGGCAAGCCTATTTATTAGAAAAGCAAGATGCCTTATTTAGTCGCTTTGCTGATTCTGGTAGTAATTTAGGATTGGTAGAAACGGAAGCGATGAAACTTCCAGAGACTTTTTCCTATGACCGCTTGAGTAAAGTGGCTAATGAGGACGGGAGTCGTTCTACTCAATCAAATGATTTCCAAATTGATGATAGGTTTTATAGAAATCGCCTTCAGTCAAAAATCAAAAAACTCAAACAATCCCAGACAAAAATATCTTATCTGCAATCACCGGAGTACAATGATTTTCAGCTGGTTTTGAATGAATTTGCTAAACATCAGACTGATGTGCTATTTGTAATTCCCCCGGTTAATGAACGTTGGATGAACTACACTGGTCTCAATAAAGATATGTATCGGGCAACAGTAGCAAAGATTAAGTACCAGTTGACCAGTCAAGGTTTCAATCATATTGCTGATTTGTCGGAGCAGGGGGGGATAGATTATTTTATGCAAGATACGATCCACATCGGTTGGCAAGGCTGGCTGGAGCTTGATAAGTATATCCACCCATTCTTGACAGAACAACAGGCGCCTGTTCATTATCAGCTAAAAAAAGAATTTTTAACTTCCGAATGGGCTACGTACAAGGGAGATTTTAACCTATTTTTGAAATAGTTAGATACAGTTATAATAAAAAGCAAGAAGGCTTTGAATTAGGAAGTCTCCTTGCTTTTTTTGTTCTTTTATTGTAATAAACTGAATGATTATATATCTTCTCCCAACAAACTTTGGTTGGCTTTGCGGAAGCGAATAACATGATAGGCAACCATAGCGTGTGAGAGCAGGTTTAAGATAACAAATAGTAGGATATTTGAATGACCATCCAGCAATAAGGCAACATTTCCAATTAGTAAAATGAGAGCATAGATAAACAGCCCTCTCCTGCCAACGTGATGGACTTGTTGATTATAGAAGGAGGTCGAAAGGATACCACTATAGAAGAGAAGGTTTCCTACAATCAGCATGGGCAAGGCCAAATGATTGTGGTGGCTAGGGAAAAGTTCCATTGCCACTGTGAAGAAATTCAAACCAAGGACAATCACCAAGTGAGCGTATAGCAGAACAGTCGCATCTGCCTTGCGGTGATGGTCGATAGTGAGATAGGTCTGAGAAATATAGAAGATGAACAGAGTCGCCATAGCGAAGAAGAGGAGGATTCCTTCCAAAGGAAGTTCTAGAAGCGGGTAATTTTTGATAATAGCGATGACGGTCTCACCGAAAGTGATAATGGTGATTAGCTGGCAACGTTCCACCATGTGCGGAAAGTTGACGGGGTCATGACTTATTCTCTTTTGGAAGAAGAAGGAAATCAAGAAGGGAATGATATAGACAATCAACATTCTCTCATCGTTGGTCCAGAGCTTGAAAACGACTAAAATGGTTGCACCAGCAAAGATAGCAATATAAGAGGCTAACATCTGCAAGGTTGCCTTAATGTCCTCATTAAAGCCAATCCGTCTTCCTCTCAGATAGTATTGTAGGAAGATTAGGACATAGGACAGTGTCAAGAAGGCGTTAAATGGCAGAGCTGTTTTTTCAAAATCATTGCTGAAATTGAGGGACATGTTTCCAATCAGGTACATGGATGGAATAATCGTAAAAATATCTAGAAAGTCTCGTTCGCCGTATTTATTTAGATAGATGGTTTCATTCATCCACAAGGTCATGATAATCAAGTTTGCAGTGATAAAGGTGACAATCTCCTTGAAACCGATATGGTCACCATGTAGCAAGCCCGTCAGTGAAGAAGTAGCAAGGACAAAGACCAAATCATAAAACAATTCATAGTTGGATACACGTTTTGCCTTAATGTCAGACATGTTAATCTCCTCTTTCTGAAAATCTGAAATATTATACCACAGAAATTGTGAGGGAGCAAACTAGTCATTTTGGGATAATGTTCGTGGGAATTTCTGTAAGTGTCATTCGATTCTTGATTCTTTAGTGGATAAAAACTTGTTTTTAATAGTATAAATTATCCCTTTTATGATATACTATCTAAGTCGCAATCACTAAACAGCGCAGGTTGGGAGGTGAGAACTTTATGCTACATACATTTCTTGAACTTGTTTTGCTACCGCTGCTAGTCAGCGTAGTTGCAGAACTTATTGCGGAGTGGCTAATCCGTAAGTGGCAAAACAAACGCGACAATTAACTTAGCCTGCGTGCCTTGAGCAAGCACAAAAAACACCCACGGTGGCCGCCATGGGTGTTTTCTTTATGCTTGCATTTCTTGAACTCGTAAGCATCCCTAGTATAACACACTTGACTTTAGTTTTCAAGTGTCCAGTCCAAGTCAGGGCCGACTGGGACAATACCTGTTGGGTTAATGGTCTTGTGGCTACCATAGTAATGCTGCTTGATATGGTCGAAGTCCACCGTTTCAGCAATACCTGCATGGTTGTAAAGATGTTTGGTATAGTTCCATAGGTTTGGATAATCAACCAAGGCCTTGCTATTGCATTTGAAATGCCCAAAGTAAACAGGATCGAATCGTACCAAAGTGGTAAAGAGTCGAATATCAGCCTCTGTCAGCTGATTGCCCACCAGATAGTTCTTGTCTGCCAAATGCTCTTCTAATTTATCTAAGGCGACAAAAAGGTTCTTGACCTCTTTTTCATAAACTTTTTGGTTGGTTGAAAATCCAGCCTTGTAGACGCCGTTGTTGATGTTTGGATAGACAAAGTCATTCATGGCATCAATCTCGGCTTGCAGGTTTGCTGGATAGTAGTCATCGTAATTTCCAGTAATATCATTAAAAGCAGAGTTGAACATGCGCATGATTTCAGCGGATTCGTTGCTGACGATGGTATTTGTTTCCTTATCCCAAAGGACAGGCACAGTCACACGGCCAGTGTAATTTGGGTCGGCTTTCAAATACACCTGATAGAGATAGTCGCTGTTAAAGAGGGAATCCTTGATAACACCAGATCCATCCGCGAAAGTCCAACCATTTTCCAACATGAGCGGATGGACGATTGACTGGGAAATGTGGTCTTCCAGACCCTTCAATTTTCGCATGATTAAGGTCCGACTGGCCCAAGGACAGGCCAAAGAAATGTAGAGATGGTAACGTCCTGATTCAGCCTTAAAACCACCCTCACCTGTCGGCCCTGCTTGTCCATCAGGTGTAATCCAGTTGCGAAATTGTGTTACGGTACGGACAAATTTACCGCCTGTTGACTTGGTGTCATACCATTGATCCACCCATTTACCATCTTGTAAAAGTCCCATGAATTTTCTCCCTTACTGAAAAAATAGGAAATTCCATTATGGATTTCCTTTGTAAAAAAATATATCACTAACTAGTATTATAAAGGTTTTTTAAAAAGAGTCAAGCCATATGATTTGTGATACAATAGTCCCATGAGATTAGACAAATGTATGGAGGCGGCTCAGATTGGCTCGCGCAAGCAAGTTAAAAAACTTTTCAAAGCCCAGCAAATCAAGATTAACGGACAAGCAGCTCAAAGCCTAAGCCAAATTGTTGACCCAGAGTTGCAAACGATCCAAGTATCGGGTAAAAAAGTTGCATTAGAAGGCTCTGCCTATTATTTACTTTACAAACCAGCTGGAGTCGTTTCAGCTGTGAGGGATAAAGACCACCAAACTGTCATCGACTTGATTTCCCCACAAGACAGTAGGGAAGGTCTCTACCCCGTCGGTCGTTTAGACAGGGACACCGAAGGTCTAGTCCTTATCACCAACAACGGTCCGCTCGGCTATCGGATGCTCCATCCCAGCCATCATGTGGAAAAGGTCTATTATGTAGAGGTGAATGGACGGTTGGGAGAGGATGCACCAGCATTTTTTGCCTCAGGCATTGCATTCTTGGATGGAACACGGTGTCAGCCTGCAGACTTAACTATTTTGGAAGCTACTTTGGACCATAGCAGAGCGACCATCAAGCTGGCTGAAGGCAAATTTCATCAGGTTAAGAAGATGTTTTTGGCCTATGGTCTCAAGGTCACCTATCTCAAACGCATCGCTTTTGGTGGGTTTGAGCTCGGAGATTTGGAACGAGGTGCATACAGACAACTCAGTCCAAATGAAATGGAACATTTGTTAACTTATTTTGATTAATGTAGGAAATGAGAATGAGCATTTACGATATTGCAGTTCAAAAACAAGATAGAACAGACCAGTCCATGGCTGATTATCAAGGACAGGTGCTTTTGATTGTCAATACGGCGCCAGGTTGTGGGTTGGCACCTCAATACAAGGAACTACAGGAGTTATATGATTGCTATAAAGACAGAGGTTTTGTCGTGCTAGATTTTCCTTGCAATCAATTTTTAAATCAGGCTCCCGGTTCTGCTGAAGAAATCAATCAGACCTGTAGTTTGACTTATGGAACAACCTTTCCTCGCTTTGCAAAAATTGAAGTGAACGGTGTAGGAGCTAGTCCGCTATATCGCTATCTTAAGAAAGAAAAATCGACCTTATTAGGAGGTCGAATCGAGTGGAATTTTACCAAGTTTTTGGTGGATAGACAAGGGCGTGTGGTCAAACGCTATTTACCAACGACTAGTCCATTAAAACTTAAAGAGGATATTGAACTTTACCTAGAAAAATAACAAGAAGGCTGGAGTCATCTAGCCTTCTTGTTTTAGTAACCACAGAAAATAGGGAGCGCCGATAAGGGAGACGATGATACCGGTTGGGATGCCTGTTCCGACAAGTAGTACTCGTCCTATGGTATCCGCTAGAAGTAGAATGAAGCTTCCTATTATCATAGTAGCTGGAATGATGACACGATGGTCATTTCCTAACCATTTGCGCACAATGTGACCAGCAATGAGACCAACGAAGGTGATATTACCAACTAAAATGACACTAAGAGAGGCTAGGGCGGTAGCCAATACCAAGGTAATCCGCCTTTCACGCTGTAAGTGGAGTCCCAAAGCCATGGCTGTCTGGTCGTTTAGATTCATAATATTGAGTGAGCGACTTCGACTAAACGTTGCCATCCATACCAATAGAAGAAGAGGAGTATAGATTGCGATAGTTTTCCAATCTCCACCATTTACTCGACCGCTGAGCCACTGGACAATGTATTCCATCTTAAAGTCATCTAATTGGCTGATGATGCTGACCATGATACCAGACAGCATGCTCGAAATTCCAACTCCCGTGATAATTAAGCGTGCAGGATGGATGCCGTACAGCTTCTTACGTGCAATCCAGTAAACTAGAAAAATGGTTAATCCACCGCCCATCATAGCAAATAGAGGCATGAGACTCAATAAGCCAGGGCTGATTTTTGAAGAGAGACCGACAAATAGTGCCACAACAAGACCAGCTCCTGCGTTGATTCCTAATATTCCAGAATCTGCCAGAGGATTGCGGGTCAAAGTTTGTAGCAACAAACCCGCCAAAGCCAGAGAAGCCCCTCCGATAATGGAGGCGATTATTCTAGGTAAGCGAATTCGTCCAATGATAAGTAGAGTCGATGAACTGGCACGCCCACTCATGATGACGATGAGATCCGAAAAGGATGAATTGCTATAGCCGATAGATAAGGAAAGTAGGAAAATGACAAATAAAAGGATTAGCAGGAATGTGAATATTTTTAGATAGTTGTGATGTCTTATCAAAAGTGTTTCTCCTTTCTAATCAACCATAGGAAGCAAGGGAGACCAATGATACTGATGACTGCGCTAATGGGAGTTTCAACAGGTGGATTGATAGAACGGCAAACCAAATCTACCCAGATGAGGAAACTAGCCCCTGCAAAAGCAGTTAATGGCAAGAGTAGCTTGTAATTTTTCCCTGTAAACATGCGGATAAAGTGAGGAATAATGAGTCCGACAAAAGAAAGTGAGCCCACAAGAGCTACCGCAGAAGCTGAGAGTAGAAGGACAATTCCCAACAAAATCAAGGTCATCAGTAAGGTTCGTTGCCCTAGATTTTTAGCAACGGTTTCGTTGAGACTCAGGATGGTCAGCTGATGCGAAAAGAGTTGAGCAAGGATGAGGCCAATGATGATAAGAGGAGCGATGATGGCCAGCATCTTCCAGTTTACCTGTACCAATCCCCCTGCTTGCCAGCCAATCACTGCAGTTGATAAATCAAAGTAGATAGTAATAGCCTGACCAATAGCAGAAAATAGACTTGCTACCATGGCGCCAGATAAAATTAACCGTAGTTGATTGTAGCCTTTTTGTACCTGATAAGCTAGACCAAAGACTAGACCGGCTGCCAGACAGGAGCCCAGTAAACATATTAATAAAATTTGACTGTAGTGCAAACCACCGAATAGAGCATAGGCAACGATGAGAGCAAGTCCTGCGCCAGCATTGATTCCTAATAAGCCAGGATCAGCAATCGGATTGCGTGTAATTCCTTGCATCATTGCCCCAGCTTGAGCCATGGCAGCTCCCACCAAGATGGCGGCTACCATTCTAGGCAAACGCAAATCGATGATAACATCCTGAGCGGAAGAATCTGTCAGTGGATGCCTTAGGGTTTCTATCAGTTGTTGGTGGCTATAAGAAATAGCTCCAAAGCGTAAACTAAGATAGCCTCCAGCTATGAAAGAAAGACAGATGATGAAAAAAACAAGCCAAATATTCTTTGGCTTTGTTTTGGGATAATGAGAACTTACTAGTTTGTTCATATATCCAGTCCTTTTACTGAAGTTTTTGAATTGCTGAGACAAAGGCGTCAATTTGTAAATCTAAAGACATCGGGTCGGAGAAGTAGAAGAGGTTGTAGTCTACCTCGATGACGTGACCATTCTTTACAGCAGGTAGATTTTTCCAAATATCACTTTCTTTGAGAGATGCAGCTGCTTCTTTTGTTTTATCATTGACGTTAACAAGCACATAGTCGCCAACGTATTCTGGAAGGGCTTCCTGAGATACCCCAAACCAGCCTTCTTTACTGATAATGTCTTCTTGAACCTTTGCAGGAGCAGCAAAACCGAGAGCGCGATAGACTAATTCTCCACCACGACCAAAGTTGTTACCGTAAAGGAAGATGTTTTTATCGAAGAAGTCCATGACAGTAAATGTTGAACTTGTATCAATCAATCCGTTCAATTCCTCTTTCGCAGTAGCAACTTTCTTATCCCATTGATTTAACCAGGCTTGTGCTTCCTTTTCTTTTCCAAAAATCTGACCAATATCTGTCAGCATTTTCAAGTAGTCACTCTTTCCATAAGTGATTTCAATAACTGGAGCAATTTCTTTCAGTGTTTCTAAGTTATCATCACCAGCAAATACTAGAATAACATCTGGCTTTTGTGCGGCAATCGCTTCTGTATCTGCCGTTGTCAATTGTGGAACATCCTTTAGTTTGTCTCCAAAGACGGGACTATTTTTCTCTAAATCTAGACTATAGCTAGATACATCAATTCCTAATTGTAAGAGATAGCCTGTGTAAGAGTAAGCAAAGTTGACAACTTTTTTAGGATTTTTTGGAATGTCACCGTGGTAAGTAATGCCTTCAATCTTTGGCATGCTAGACAGTTCTACGTCTGTTGAAGAGGAAGAGGTAGAACAAGCTGTTAAGAAAATCAGCCCAACAAATAAACTAAAAATAGCTAAAAACTTTTTCATTTTTTCTCCTTATTATTTTTTTAAATCGTAAGTTAGCAAAATAGGGTAATCTTGACCAGCAACCTGCATCAATTGAGGTTCAATGCTAAAAATGTCCCTCAGTATCTCAGTTGTCATCATATTGGACACAGACCCATGGTAGCGAATATCTCCCTCTTTCATGGCAATCATATAATCTGAAAATCGAGCTGATAAATTGACATCGTGAAGGACCATCACAATGGTTTTCTGTCGGCTTTGATTCAGTTCTTTTAAAAGTTCTAAGACTTCCAATTGATGATTGAGATCAAGATAGGTTGTTGGTTCATCTAAGAAAATGGTATCCGTATCTTGGGCAAGTGCCATCGCAATCCAAACACGTTGCCTCTGACCACCTGATAAATCATCAACTGGTAACCTAGCGTAGGGAGCGGTCTGGGTGACTTCCAAGGCCCAGTTGATTTTCTCTCTATCCTGATCTGTGAGATGTCCCAGCCCATTTTGATGCGGAAAGCGACCATAGGAGACCAGTTCATAAACGGAAATCCCTTCTGTCGCTTCTAAGACCTGAGGGAGCAGGGCCAATTTTTTTGCGACTTCTTTGGTTGGTAGTTGTGAAATGGCTTGTCCATCTAAATAGATAGCCCCTTCTTGAACAGGAATAATCCTTGTCAACGCCTTAAGCAAGGTCGATTTTCCACAGCCATTGGCACCAATGATTGTCGTTATACTTCCTTTTGGAATACTTGTTGATAATTCATCAATAATAATCCGGTTGTCGTAAGAGACTTGGATATTTTCCGCTTGAATCGAAGACACAAACTCCTCCTTTCCAGAATATGATTCATTAATAATTTGTTCCGACCAGTATTATATCAAAAAAATCCACCAAAACAAAGAGTTTTCTGAAAATTTTAATTCAATGAGAATCGTTATAAAAAAGAGGCTGGGCAGAAAGTCCAGCCTCGCTTCTCAGAGCTCGTGTCAACATCTCAGCGCAGTGGTTGATTGGCAGATTTGTTCGTGTTTCACACTCCAAATCTGACCTCTACGACTGATGCGAACAGAGTTCGCTTCATCTCCAACCTCAAACTGTCTCCCAGACAGTTTGAGCTGTGCGGGGGTGGGAGTGAAACAGTCTAGGGATAGACTGTTTCAGCTCAACAACTAGAAATAAAGACTTGTTGACGAACTCTTTTTAAACTGGTCGAGTTCTTTCCCACTCCCCGTATGTTACAAATATTGTTTTGCTACTTCCAAATCACCGTCATAGGCGGCCTTTTCGCCGTTTACAATCTGGTAGGTATCGGCTCCCTTGCCTGCGATGATGACCGCGTCCCGAGAAGAAGTTGTCTGGCTCATAGCGGTACGGATAGCTTCTTCCCGGTCCAAGATAAAGTCACTTGGGCGAGTCATGTGGGCACGGATTTGTTCAGCAATAGCAGCTGGGTCTTCGCGGTTGGGGTCATCAGCTGTCAGAATGACCTCAATCTGCGGATAGTCGTTGAGCAGCAGTCCGAAGTCCTTGCGGCGACTTTCTCCCTTGTTACCAGGAGCTCCCAGAATCAAAATTACCTTTCCTGTCTGGTGTTCTAAGACGACATCAATCAGCTTCTTGACACTATCGCCGTTGTGGGCATAGTCTACAAAAACCTTGGCACCGTTCTGCTGGGTCAGGACTTCCATGCGGCCAGGGACATTGGTTTGGGCAATCCCTGTGTGAATATCTTCCAGACTTGCTCCCAAGCGAAGACAGGCTAATCCTGCTGCGATGGCATTTTCTTGATTGAAGCCACCGATCAGCTGAATATCGTAGTGGCCAGCTAATTTGCCGGTCACTGTGAAATCAAAACCTGCTGACTGACTAATCTGGTTTTCAGAAGTCGGTCCATAAAAGTCATGGTCTTTGGAGCTAACTTGGTCTTTCACCACTAGAAAATGGTCCATTCCAGCATTGACAATAGCCGCTCTGCTATTGTCAATCAAAAGCCGCTTATGGTAAAAATAGTCCTCAAAAGTCGGGTGCTCAATGGGGCCGATGTGGTCGGGGCTGATGTTGAGGAAGACGCCGACATCAAAGGTCAGCCCGTAAACCCGCTTGACCAAGTAAGCCTGACTGGACACCTCCATAATCAAGTGGGTCATGCCGTTCTTGGCCGCCTCCGCCATCATAGCAAAGAGGTCCAGACTCTCAGGCGTGGTCAAGGTGGACTTGAAGAAGGTTTTGCCGTCCAGCGTGGTATTCATGGTCGAAAGCATGGCAGGTTTCTTGCTCTGTTTAAGGATGTTAAAAGCAAAATAAGCCGCCGTTGTCTTACCCTTGGTGCCGGTGAAGGCTAGGAGTTTGAGCTGTTTCTGGGGATGACCATGAAAATCCATGGCAATCAGGCTCATAGCCTGCTTGATGTCGTGGACGATGATAGCAGGAATGCCGACCTCATAGTCGATTTCAGACACGTAAAAAGCCAGCCCAGCCTCAATAGCCTTTTCCAGAAATTCCTTCTTAAAGGCCAAACCCTTGGCAAAAAAGAGAGTCGTTGGGCTAACAGTCCGGCTGTCATAGCTGAGGGCATCAAACTGGACATCCGTCCAAGTGCTGTCAGTCTGGTTATTCTGTTTGATATGGCGGAAGTTGTCATCCGCCTTTAAGATGTCTAGTACACGTTCAATTTTAATCATGCTTCTATTGTAAACCTATCTAGTGGTTTTTACAAGTCGGGACCTTGTAATTAGTGGGCATTTTAATGGCAGGTTCTGAAAGAAAGTGACATTTCGTTCTGAAGCAAATTTGTGCTATAATAGGAGGGATTGAAAAAGGAGAAGTTTATGTTTTATTCTTATCTACGAACACTATTAACATTCTTGTTGTGGGCCATCAATGGCAATATTCACTATCATGATAGAGAGAAGATTTTGCCACAGGAGGAGAATTATATTCTTATCGCTCCGCACAAAACCTTCTGGGATCCAGTCTTTCTTGGCTACGCAGCTGCTCCTAAGCAGTTCATCTTTATGGCTAAAAAAGAACTCTTCAAGGACCGCGGTTTTGGCTGGTGGATTTCAAAATGTGGAGCCTTTCCAATTGACCGTGACAATCCTGGCATGGCAGCCATCAAGTATCCAGTTAACATGTTGAAAAAAAGTGACCGTTCGCTGGTCATGTTTCCTTCTGGAAGTCGTCATTCATCTGAGCTCAAAGGTGGTGTGGCGGTCATTGCCAAGTCAGCCAAGGTCAAACTCATGCCAGCTACCTATGTGGGTCCCATGACTATCAAGGGGCTCTTAGCTGGTGAGCGAATCGATGTGGCTTTTGGAAATCCTATCGATGTTTCGGACATCAAGCGTATGGATGATGCAGGTACAGCAGAAGTAACTAGCCGAATTGAGGCTGAGTTCAAACGCTTAGATGACCATGCGGCATCTTTCCAAACCAAGAAAAAACCAAATATCTTGACTTATATCTATCGTATCCCAGTTCTTTTGCTGGTTGCTCTTATCTTGGGATTGACCTATGCCTTTAGCTATATTGCCAGCTTTTTCTGGCAACCAAGTACTCAGTTGGATAAAAAATAATATAATGAAACTCGTAAATTTGCGAGTTTTTTTGTTTCTTTTACGAACTATATAGGTGGAGGTAATTTATGGATACGATTAAAACTTATATAGAAATGCTTAAAGAATACAAGTGGCAAATTGCTCTGCCCGCAGTGGCTGGCTTGCTAATGGCGACGTTCTTAATATTCAGTCAACCAGCCAAGTCTGACCAGACAGGACTGACAGATTTTCCGCAGACCGCACAAACTTCTAGTAGCTCTGACTTGGTCGAGGAAACCAGTACAGAAGCAAGTGAAGAGCCCAGCCAGCTGGTCGTTGATGTCAAAGGAGCGGTAGTAAAACCAGGGCTCTACACTTTAGAAGCTGGTGCGCGTGTCAATGATGCAGTTGAAGCAGCTGGCGGCTTGACCAGTCAGGCAGAGCCCAAGTCTATCAATCTGGCTCAGAAGCTTAGCGACGAAGCGGTGGTCTATGTGGCCGATAAGGATGAAAATATCTCGGTGGTTGCCAGTACGACTGCCAGCTCTGCTATGTCCCAAGACGAAAAAAATACCAGTCTAGTCAATCTGAATACGGCGACTGAGGCCGATTTGCAGACCATTTCTGGTATTGGTGCCAAGCGAGCGACGGACATTATCGCCTATCGTGAGGCCAACGGTGGCTTCAAGTCGGTGGATGACCTCAACAATGTGTCGGGCATCGGCGACAAGACTATGGAAAGCATCCGGCCTTATGTCACGGTTGAGTAAGCTCCCCTGCCAGCCCATCCACTTGGCCATCTTAGCAGTGGCGGCCTACTTTGTAGTCCACTCTTTTTCTCTCTTGACAATGGGCCTATTCAGTTTGGTGTTAACTGTCTTTGGTGTTCGGCAAGGTAAGACAGTTTTTCTCAAAACGCTGCCGCTTTTAGCCCTATGTGGTCTGGTTTTCGGATGCCAGAAGGTCCAATGGGAGCGGGCAGACCAGTCAGCCCCAGAGCAAGTCACAACTGTGCAGGTCATTCCAGATACTATTGACATTAACG
Organism: Streptococcus sp. 2021WUSS109; assembly: GCF_044427305.1. Taxonomy (NCBI): domain Bacteria; kingdom Bacillati; phylum Bacillota; class Bacilli; order Lactobacillales; family Streptococcaceae; genus Streptococcus; species Streptococcus sp. 2021WUSS109. Next base: position 28,723 of record NZ_JAOTGF010000003.1, on the reverse strand, counting down.
GGGACAGTCTGTCCTTTCGCGGTCGGGCTGACGGACAAATCTATCAGGTGTTTTACAAATTAGCCAGTCAGGAGGAGCAGGCTTATTTTCAAAAGCTGGCAGACCTGGTCCAGCTAGAAGTGGAAGCAGAGGTCAGCCTGCCAGCTGGTCAGCGGAATTTCAAGGGTTTTGATTATCAGGCCTATCTGAAAACACAGGGCATCTACCGAACAGTCAAGATTACGGCAATCAAGAAGATTGTCCCTGTCCAGTCTTGGAATGTCTTTGACTGGCTATCAAGCTGGCGGAGGCAAGCCTTGGTCTATGTCAAAACCAATTTTCCGGCTCCCATGAGCCACTACATGACAGGGCTCTTGTTTGGGGAGCTTGATAGTGATTTCGACCAGATGAGTGACCTCTATTCCAGTCTAGGAATCATTCATCTCTTTGCCCTGTCTGGTATGCAGGTGGGCTTTTTCATCGACAAGTTTCGTTGGATTTTGTTGCGTCTGGGCTTGACCAAGGAAACAGTGGATAAGTTACAGATTCCCTTTTCCATTGTTTATGCTGGTTTGACAGGCTTTTCTGTGTCGGTGGTGCGGTCCTTGGTCCAGAAAATTCTGGGTAATATGGGCTTGCGGAAGCTGGATAATTTTGTGGTGACAGTTTTTGTCTGTCTGTTGATACTGCCCCGATTTCTGCTGACAGCTGGTGGTGTCCTGACCTTTACCTATGCTTTCTTGCTGACGGTTTTTGATTTTGAAGACTTGGGGCAGGTCAAAAAGGCTGTGGTGGAGAGCCTCAGTATTTCGCTGGGAATTTTGCCGGTGCTTATGACCTATTTCTATGCCTTTCAGCCTTTGTCTATCCTCTTGACTTTTGTCTTTTCCTTTGTCTTTGATGTCCTGCTTTTGCCAGGCTTGTCGGTCATTTTTCTCCTCTCACCCTTGGTCAAGATGACCTGGGTCAACGGATTTTTTGTCTTTATGGAAAAAATCATTGTCTGGGTGGCAGATTTGGGATTTCGGCCTTGGATACTGGGCAAGCCGTCTGAGCTGGTCCTCTTGCTTTTGCTGGTCAGCCTCTTCTTGCTCTACGATTTTCACAGGAGAAAGAAATGGGTGCTCGGACTGAGCATGGTCCTTGCTCTGCTATTTTTCATAACTAAACACCCGCTGGAGAACGAGGTGACGGTGGTGGACATCGGGCAGGGGGACAGCATCTTTTTGCGGGATATGCGGGGGCGGACGGTCCTGATTGATGTGGGCGGACGAGTTGATTTTGCGGCTAAGGAGGAGTGGCAGGAGCGGTCTAGGCAGGCAAATGCAGAGCGGACTTTGATTCCCTATCTGCATAGTCGGGGCGTGGACAGGATTGATAGTTTGGTCCTGACCCACACCGACACAGACCATGTGGGCGATGTGCTGGAAGTGGCGAAGCAGGTCCAGATTGGTCGGATTGTCGTGTCGCTGGGAAGTCTGACAGTGCCTGACTTTGTAGCGACTTTGAAAGAAATCAATGCTCCTGTCCATGTGGTAAAAGTGGGCGACCGCCTACCAATTTTTGACTCCTATCTGGAGGTCCTCTATCCAGACGGGACAGGCGACGGTGGCAATAATGACTCCATTGTCCTTTACGGTCGCTTGTTGGAAACCAATTTCCTCTTTACAGGGGACTTGGAGCAGGGGGAATTGGACTTGATAAAAGCCTATCCCAACCTGCCTGTCGATGTCCTCAAAGCCGGTCACCACGGTTCCAAAGGTTCTTCCTATCCTGAATTTTTAGACCATATCGGTGCCAAGATTGCCTTGGTATCTGCTGGAGAAAATAACCGCTACAAGCATCCCCATCAAGAAACCTTGGACCGCTTTGACAGTCGGAATATCCAAGTCTATCGTACCGACCAGCAAGGGGCAATCCGCTTCCGAGGCTGGAAGGAGTGGAGGATTGAAACGGTGAGGAGGTAAAATGATAAAACCTATGCACTTATGGTTCTATAGTTTCAAAGTTTATGTGCTTGCTGCCTTATTGGAAAGATGCTAACAATCTGTGATTGTAGCAGATTTGGGCTATCTCAGTCAGCAGTCTTGCTCATTCCATTGTATTTCAAATAGTCTATATTTTGAATTTAAGAATTGATTTTCATTTCTTTTCATTAAATATTGAAATCGTTTTCGGATTTGTGGTATAATAAAGTATGATTTACCAAAGGAGGAAGTCCTATGTCTGTTAAAGATTTTATGACCCGTAAAGTTGTTTATATTTCACCAGATACAACCATTGCACACGCTGCAGATATTATGCGTGAACAGGATTTGCACCGTCTACCTGTTATTGAAAATGATAAGTTGGTTGGTTTGGTCACTGAGGGAACGATCGCAGAAGCTAGTCCATCGAAAGCAACTAGCCTATCTATTTACGAGATGAACTACCTTTTGAATAAGACTAAGGTCAAGGATGTGATGATTAAGAATGTTATTACAGTCTCAGGTTACGCTAGTCTTGAAGATGCTGCTTATCTCATGTATAAAAACAAAGTGGGGATTCTTCCAGTTGTTGATAACGGTCAACTGTATGGGGTCATTACTGATCGTGATATTTTTGCAGCTTTTCTTCATGTCTCAGGTTATGGAGAGGAAGGAGTACGCGCTCGGTTCCTTGTTGAAAATAAGGCAGGGGAGTTAGAAAAAATTATTCGATTGGTGGCAGATAAGGATTATAATATTGTGTCTACTGTGCAACTTGCTACCAAGTCTGGAAAAGTTGTCATCGAAGTGCAGATTGACGGAAAAGTTGATGTTGAAGAAGTTCGAACTCTTTTCGAGGGTGCAGGTATCCAAGTGGATAGCTTGGTTCCGACTGTTGCTAAAAATATTTAAAAACCGAGATTTCTCGGTTTTTTTCTTTAGCTATCATTCTAGTATTTTAGGGGAATGTGATATAATAAAGTATATCATGTATGAGGAGGCTCTATGGGGCACAAATATAAAAAATATAAGAAATATGGTAAAAATAATTCAGGACTTGTGGCCCTCCTTGTTTTATTGGCAATCGGTTTTGTCATGAGTTTCTGGTATATCTTATTGCCCATTGGGCTCCTAATTGGCTATTTTTACAAGAGAGAGGCTATCCAGCGTTTTTTGAATAGAGATTCTATAAAACGCTTGCAGGTATTAGCGCTATCTATTCGTTCGGGCTATGAAAAGCATCAAGGGCTCTTGGTGGAAAAGGGTGAGGATAAGGTTGTGTTACAGTTGCGAAGCAGACTGTTAGGACAATTATTTGAATTAGATCAGCTCTATCAAAAAGTTGGAAAATATCTGAATGGATATGAAAGTAAAGAAGTTGTAGATACCTTGCAACTAAAATATCATTTAAAACTGCCAGAAGCTAAAACAGAAGAAAATACTGACACACAGGTTTCTACTGGTGGTAATGCAGTGATGGATGAACAAGGCATGATAGCGGATTTAGCTCCTGAAATTCTAGAAACCTATTGTAATATTCAAAGAGACAATCTTGTTATTCTTGAAAAGCTGGAAAAGGCGACAGATAAGAGGGAAGAATTGACAGCTATCCATGAGGCCAATATGAATCGGTTTAACGATATTTTACAGGGCTATTTGAAAATCAAAAAATCACCGAAAGATTATTTCAACGCAGAAGAACGATTGGTGCAGGCGAAATCAGCCATGGAAATTTTTGATAAGGATTTGGATGATACCATCAAACAATTTAACGAAGCGGATATGAAAGATTTTGAAGTCAGTCTGCGTATGATGAAAAGAGAAGAGGAATAGGGAAGATGTCAGGATTTAATTTCGATATTGATCAGATTGCTAATAATAGTTTATCAACTAAAGATAAGACAACAGAGCCTATTCAAGCGACTCCGACTGGAGATAATTCAAAAGTGTCTTTCTTGGCACAGTTGACACCGGAACAACAAACAGGTATTCGTGCCAAGGCTCCCCAATTGGTGGATAATTTCTTAGCTAATCAAAATGCCCTCTTGGATTTTGGTAAGGAAGCGGTAGAAGAAGTCAATGCCACGGTCAATCACATTTTGTCAGAACAGAAGAAGATTGAAATTCCACAGGTGGATGAGCTTTTGGCCAATACCAACCGTGAATTGAATGGTTTTGTGGCTAAGTATAAGGACATTTCCACAACTGCTGAATTAGAAAAGAAACCAGGTTTCTTCCAACGCCTGTTCAAGCAGACCAAAAATGATTTGCAGGAATTTTATTTTGATTCGCAGACCATTGAAAAGAAAATGGATAGCATGGCAGCCAGTGTGGTCAAGCAGGAAGAGGTGTTGGCGCGCAATATTGTTTCTGCAGAGCTTTTGATTGAAAATAATACCAAGTCTATCGAGAATTTGGTGGGGGTCATCGCCTTTATTGAAGCGACTGGTCAGGAAGTGGCAGAGCGTGCAAAATTGGCACAAGAAAACCTCGCAACTTTAGTACCGACTACAGTCGATTATCAAGTAGCTTCTGAGAAGTTAGCACGTGTAACAGAGGTTGCTAATATCCTCGAACAACAACATTCTGAGTATATGAGTCGCTTGTATGTCGCGTGGACAACGACACCGCAGATGCGTAATCTGGTCAAGGTTTCTTCGGATATGAAACAGCGCCTTGGGATGTTACGTCGCAATACTATTCCAACAATGAAATTGTCCATTGCACAGTTGGGCATCTTACAACAATCTATCAAGTCTAGCCAGACGGCAGATGCGATTGTCAATGCTAATAATGCTGCCCTTCAAATGCTTGCGGATACATCAAAAGAAGCCATCCCGATGATGGAACGCACAGCTCAGAATCCGACCCTTTCAGTAGCATCTGTTACCAAATTGGCAGAAAGTTTGGTTGTCCAAAATAATGGCATTATTGCAGCTATAGATGAAGGGCGTCAGAAACGTCGGGAGTTGGAAGCAGCTATTGTACGGTCAGCAGAGACTATCAACGATTCTGTTAAGCTACGCGATCAAAAAATTATTGCTGCTTTGCTGGAGCAAGGCAAAGAAGCACAGTCTGAGGCAGAGCAACCACTTGAAACCAATCAATAATATAAAACCTGCAGTTCAGCGAAACTGCAGGTTTGTTTAATGGCGTTCTATTGGTTTTTTATCTCGATCTAAAGTAAATCCCTCACCGAGTACTTCATGTGCGTCTGTAATGGTGATAAATGCGTGGGGGTCAATGCGATGAATAAGCTCCTTCATCTCTTGGAGTTGGCTCTTATATATGACCGAGTAAATCATGTTGACATCGGCTTTGCTGTAGAAACCTTGTGCTTTGATAAAGGTGACACCACGCTCGATTTCACAATCAATAGCCTGAGCCAGTTGGTCAGATTTTTGAGAAACAATCATAACACCCTTGCTACCATATCCGCCCTCCGTGACAAAATCAATAACCTTGGAAGCAATAGCAACCATCATTAAAGTATATAGAACTGTTCGGAGGTCTTTAAAAACAATAACAATCAGAGTTAGGATGAGGATGTCAACTGCAAGAATGATTTGTCCAATGGAGTAAGGTAGGAATTTATGACCTATACGAGCAATAATATCGCTTCCCCCAGTCGTTCCGCCAGCACGGAAGATGGTTCCTAATCCTAGTCCCATAAGAATCCCACCAAGGATACTAACGAGTATCAAATCTTGTTGTAGATTGATTGAAAAATGGATTTTTTCAAAAATGGCCAACCAAAAGGTAACGCTAAAGGTTCCTAAGATACTGAGATAGAGAGTCTTCCTTCCGAGTATTTTCCACCCGAGGATGAACAATGGAATATTAATCACAATGTTCATTATCCAAGGTTGAATATGAAAAAGGTAGTAAATAATCAGCGTCAATCCAGTTGCGCCACCCTCGAATAGACGATTGGGCATGATTAAATAATTTAGCCCAAAGGCAAATAGCCCTGCACCAAGCAAAATAAGTAAAATATTTTTCAAACGAACCATAAGCATCTCCGAATATGTGTATATATCAATTTTAAAAGATTTTCTTCTTAAAAACAAGTCAATTTTCAAGTGATTTTTTGACTAATTTTTGGTAAAATGGAATGAATATCTAAGAACCAGTCTTCACAAGTGAAGTGCTGAACTGTGCATACTGGTACTAAGAGCGAGGGAAAGATGAGAAACGGTTTTTTTATTACATTTGAAGGTCCAGATGGGGCAGGGAAAACAACGGTATTGCAACAGTTATTGCCAGCCTTGCAGGAATTGATGCCAGAAGTAGTCACAACTAGAGAGCCAGGTGGGGTGGCTATTGCAGAAGAAATTCGCAATATAATTCTCAATCCTGCCAATACTGAAATGGATGATAAGACGGAGCTGTTATTGTTCATTGCAGCACGACGTCAGCATTTGAAAGAGAAGATTCTTCCACCCTTGGCACAGGGGAAATTGCTCTTGATTGATCGTTTTATCGATTCCTCTATTGCCTATCAAGGATTTGGACGGGGTTTGGATATAGATGACATTCATTGGCTCAACCAGTTTGCAACAGATGGTTTAAAGCCAGATTTAACCCTCTATTTTGATATTGATACAGAAGAGGGGCTAGCTCGAATTGCCCGCAATGCTGACCGTGATGTGGATCGCTTGGATATGGAAAAAGCAGATATGCATAGACGGGTGCGTCAAGGCTATCTTAATATTTTAGAGCAAGAACCAGAGCGGTTTGTAAAGATTGATGCCAGCCAGCCACTAGAGGCTGTTGTTGCAGATGCTCTGGCGGTCATTAAGAAACGGTTTGCAGAAAGAACATGAAGATTGAAGAACTTAGAAACTTACAACCCAGTGTATTTCAACGTTTTGTGACAATTTTAGAGCAGAGACGTTTGGCACATGCCTATCTATTTTCAGGTGACTTTGCTAGTTTTGATATGGCAATTTTTCTCAGTCAATCGTTATTTTGTCAGGAGAAAGAAGGCGTCCTTCCTTGTCAGAAGTGTCGGTCTTGTCGTCTAATTGAAGCAAATGAGTTTTCAGATCTTACTGTTATTGCACCGCAGGGAAATGTTATCAAAACAGATACGATACGTGAATTAGTTAAGAATTTTTCACAATCTGGATTTGAATCCAATAAGCAGGTTTTCATTATTCGTGATGCTGAGAAAATGCATGCTAACGCAGCCAACTCTTTGCTAAAAGTGATTGAAGAACCTCAGTCAGCCATTCACATCTTCTTATTGACCAATCAGGAAGAAGCTGTCCTTCCTACTATCAAGAGTCGGACACAGATTATAGGTTTTCCTAAAAATATTCCGGCCATGGAGCGAATGTTAGAAGAGGAGGGCTTGTTAAAAACACAAGCGAATCTCTTAGCTCAACTGGTTTCAAGTCAAGAAGAAGCGAAAAAGTTAGCAGAAAATAAAAACTTTTTAGATTTGATGGGACAGACAAAGAAATTTACAGACTTGCTCTTGGTGGAGCCTACACGTGCGTATTTGCAAGTTGGAATCCTAGTGTCTTTAGCTGTGGAAAAAGCTGAGCAGGGACATTTGTTTGACCTTCTGAGTCTGATATTATCTGAGAAAATGATGGAATCGGCAAACGTACGTGAAAAAATGGATGCTGTTCTTAAGGCTAAGAAGATGTGGCAGGCAAACGTAAGTCTACAAAATAGTCTAGAGTACATAACTCTGTAAAATAAAAGAAAGGGAGATAATGGATAAAAAAGAAATTTTTGATGCCCTAGATGATTTTTCGCAAAATCTTCTAACCACGTTGGCAGAAGTGGATGCTATCAAAAAGCATTTACAGGGAGTTATTGATGAAAATACGACCCTCCGTTTGGAAAATTCCAAGTTGCGCGAACGTTTGGAAAAAGAAGATAAGACAGGCCATAAATCTTCCAACTTTGGTAAGGAGAATTTGGAGAATATTTACGAAGATGGTTTCCATATTTGTACCTTCTCTTATGGTCAACGTAGGGATAATGATGAACCTTGTATGTTCTGTGTGGAATTATTGAATCGAGATTAGGATGAAAGTACAAAAATCATTTAAGGGACAGACGAGTTTTGGGACTTTATATCTGGTGCCAACGCCTATTGGAAACTTACAGGATATGACATTCCGAGCTGTTCAGACCTTGAAAGAGGTGGATATAATTGCAGCGGAAGATACGAGAAACACAGGCCTCCTACTCAAACATTTTGAAGTAGAAACCAAGCAAATGTCTTTTCATGAACACAATGCCCATGAAAAAATTCCAGTTTTGATTGATTGGCTCAAATCTGGTCAGTCCATTGCGCAAGTTTCTGATGCAGGCCTGCCTTCCATTTCGGATCCTGGTCATGATCTGGTACGGGCAGCGATTGCGGAAGATATTCCTGTTGTAGCACTTCCAGGAGCATCGGCAGGAATTACAGCTTTGATTGCATCTGGTTTGGCACCCCAGCCACATATTTTTTATGGATTTTTACCGAGAAAAGCGGGACAACAAAAAGAATTTTTCCAAGAAAAAAAGACCTATCCTGAGACGCAAATTTTCTATGAATCTCCATATCGTGTGGTAGATACCTTAAAAAATATGTTAACAGTTTATGGTGATCGTCAGGTAACGGTTGTTCGAGAATTGACCAAGTTATACGAAGAATACCAGAGAGGAAGCATTTCCAAATTACTAGAGTATTTGGAAGAAAATCCACTTAAGGGAGAATGCTTGATTATTGTCGAGGGTGCTGGTGAGGAAGTCTATCCTTCTGCTGACGAAGTGGACTTGAAGGCTGAGGTAGAAAGGGAAATTGCAAGAGGCATAAAACCTAATCAGGCTATCAAAGAAGTGGCCAAACGCTACCAACTCAAAAAACAAGAAGTATACGATATATATCATGGACTAGGTTAAGGCCTAGTTTTTTTGTATGTTTATGCAATTTTATACTCTTCGAAAATCAAAATTATCCGTTGTCAAGAGCCTTGATGAGTGGGAGCGGGAAAGAACTAGACCAGTCTAAAAAGAGTTCATCAACAAGTCTTTATTTCTATTTGTTGAGCTGAAACAGTCTATTTCCAGACTGTTTCACTCCCACCCCCGCATAGTTCCAACTGTCTGGGGGACAGTTGGAAGTTGGAAATAGAGCGAACAAAGTTTGCTACAAAACTGTCTGGGAGACAGTTTGAGGTTGGAGATGAAGCAAACTCTGTTCGCATCAGTCGTATAGGTCAGATTTGGAGTGTGAAACACGAATTGCTGAGATTTGCTTCGCAAATCCTATCTCCAACCTTTAACAGTCCACTGGACTGTTAAACCCAATCAACCACTGCGCTGAGATGTTGACACGAACTCTGAGAAGCGAGGATGGACTTTCTGCCCAGCCTCAGCCTGTTACCTTGAAATGAGAAAGTAACAGAGTTCTATCTTCGGCTTCGTTTCCTAGGCTACTTTTGATTTTCATTGAAACCTGATAAATCCCTGTGAGGCAAGCGCCTCGTTTATGGCTAAAAGTAAGAGGTGCTTTAGAAAGTAGAATAAATATAAGAAATCCGAATATTTTTACAAAATAATCATATTTTATGGAATTGTCTGAATATTTGTGATATAATGAACAGACTAACTTAATGGAGGGATTTTATGACAATCTACAACTTCTCTGCAGGTCCTGCAGTATTGCCAAAACCAGTACTTGAACGCGCCCAAGCTGAATTCTTGGACTACAATGGTTCGGGAATGAGCGTTTTGGAGATGTCGCATCGCTCCAAGGACTTCGATGATATTATTAAAGGTGCTGAGGCAACGCTTCGTGAATTGATGGCCATTCCAGATAATTATAAGGTTATTTTCTTGCAAGGTGGAGCTTCTTTGGAATTCACAATGATTCCCCTCAACTTCGCTCAAGGCAAGAAAGCCTACTATCTTGTAGGTGGCTCATGGGGTAAAAAAGCCTATACTGAGGCTGTGAAGCTGTCTAAAACAATTGCCTTTGAACCAATTTTGCTTGGATCAACGGAAGATATTACCTATGCAGAATTGCCAACCTTCGATAAAAATGATATTGATCCAACTGCTGCTTACGTGCATTTGACAACAAATAACACTATTGAAGGAACAGCAGTTTATGATATTCCTGACACCAATGGTGTGCCAGTCATTGCTGATATGTCTTCAAACATCTTAGCGGCTCGCTATAATGTTGAAGATTTTGCCATGATTTATGCTGGTGCTCAGAAAAATATTGGTCCTGCTGGTGTGACGGTGGTGATTGTTCGTGAGGACTTCCTCAATGATCAACCAATGCTTTCAAGCATGTTGGACTACCGTATTCAAGCAGAAAATGACTCTCTTTATAATACGCCACCAGCTTATTCTATCTATATTTCTAAACTCGTCTTTGAATGGGTAAAAGAAATTGGTGGTGTTGATGAGATGGAGAAAATCAACCGTGAAAAATCTGGTTTGCTTTATGACTATATCGACCAGTCTAATTTCTATACAAACCCTGTTCGTAAAAAAGAAGAGCGTTCAGTAGCGAACATTCCTTTTGTCTCACCAAGTGAAGAATTAGATGCTAAATTTGTCAAAGAAGCAACAGCAGCTGGTTTTAAAAACATCAAAGGTCACCGTTCAGTAGGTGGGATGCGGGCGTCGCTTTATAATGCTTTCCCACGTCAAGGTGTGGTTGAATTGATTGAATTCATGAAAAAATTTGCAGCGGAGAATGCTTAATGGAAATTAGATTAGCACATCCAAATGAGATGGAGGCTATTGTCGATATTCTTGAAGATGCTCGTGCATTTCTAGCAACCTCTGGTATCAATCAATGGCAGGGAGAGTATCCTAATAAAGAGAATATCTTTGATGACATTCTTTCTGGCAGAGGTTACGTTGGTCTAGTTGACGGTAAGGTGGCAGCCTATGCCGCCGTTCATCGTGGTCAAGAAGTAGAATATGAGGCCATATATGAAGGAAAATGGCAGCATAATCATCCTGTATACACAACATTTCATAGAATTGCAGTAGCTGACGAATTTCGTGGTCAAGGAATCATACAAACTTTTTTGCAAGGTTTAATTGAAGGTCAAAAAGGACCGGATTTCCGCTGTGATACCCACGAGCAGAATAAGACAATGCAGCACATTCTAAAAAAATTAGGCTATGTCTATTGTGGTAAAGTCCCAATAGATGGAGAACGTCTAGCCTATCAAAAAATCAAGCAAAAGAGCGAGCGGAGTCTTTACCAGGAAATCAGTGAAGACGACCGTTGGTTACTCGGAAATAATTAATGAAATAAAGAAAGAAAAGGCGGCAGCTATTCCGCCTTTTTAGGTAAAAATAAATGGTATTTAGCGTACGTACTTTTAACAATATCAATCAAATTGGTCTTAAGGAATTAGGCAATAAATTCCAGATTGACGGAGATCATGCAGCAAATCCAGATGCCTTTATTATTCGATCTGAAAATTTGCATGGATTTGATTTTCCTGAAAATCTAAAAGCTATTGCCCGTGCTGGTGCAGGGACTAACAATATTCCAATCGAAGAGGCAACAGAGAAAGGTATTGTTGTCTTTAACACTCCAGGTGCCAATGCCAATGCCGTAAAAGAGGCAGTCATTGCTTCCATCCTCTTGTCAGCACGTGACTATATCGGAGCGACTGCATGGGCAAATACATTGTCAGGAGATGATGTACCTAAGCAGGTTGAAGCAGGTAAGAAGCAGTTTGCTGGGACAGAAATTTCAGGTAAGACTCTTGGTGTTATCGGACTTGGTGCTATCGGTGCGCGTATTGCCAACGATGCCCGCCGTTTGGGAATGAATGTTCTCGGTTACGATCCTTATGTATCAGTAGAAACTGCATGGACCATTTCAAGCCATGTCAAACGCGTGGATGACTTGAAAGAAATCTTTACCAATGCGGATTACATTACTGTTCATGTTCCTTTGACAGATAAGACACGAGGACTCTTCAATGCGGATAGCTTTGGTCAAATGAGAAAAGGAACAACCTTGATAAACTTTGCCCGAGGTGAATTGGTTAATAATGCTGATTTGTTTGAAGCAATTGAGGCAGGAGTTATCAAGAACTATATCACGGATTTTGGGACAGAAGAAGTGCTCAACAAGGACAACATTATCGTCTTCCCGCACGTTGGTGGGTCAACAGAGGAAGCAGAGCTCAACTGTGCCATTGCTGCTGGTCAGACCATTCGTCGTTTTATGGAGACGGGTGAAATTATCAACTCAGTTAACTTCCCAAATGTGAAACAATTCCTAGATGCACCGTATCGTATTACCTTGATTAATAAGAATATTCCTAATATGGTGGCAACGATCACAACGGCTGTATCTGAGTTGGGAATCAATATCGATAATATCATCAATAAGTCTAAAGGTGACTATGCCTATACTTTACTTGATTTGGATGAAGGGGATAAAGTGAAAATTGAGCAGTTGGTTGCTAAATTTGAAGCAACGGATGCAATTGTCAAAGTGCGTGTCATTCAGAATAAAAACTAATCATGCTGTATAAACAAGTCTATCACAGTCCACTTGGCCCCATGTCATTAATTGCTAGTGATAAGGGATTAAGAGGGGCCTGGTTTGAGGGACAAAAATATTTTGAACGAGGCTTGAATGAGAAAGCTATTTTAGCCTCCCATCCCATTTTAGACCAGACAGCTCGATTGCTTGACCAGTATTTTTCAGGGGATCAGGTGGACTTTTCAAACCTTCCATTAGAAGCTGTGGGAACAAATTTCCAAGAGCATGTCTGGCAATTATTGAAGATTATTCCGATGGGTCAGACGATTACCTATGGACAACTGGCTCAGCAACTGGGCCTTCGTTCTGGTCAGGCAGTAGGAGGAGCAGTTGGGCGTAATCCTTATTCTATTATTGTTCCTTGTCACCGAGTTCTCAATCAGAAAGGACAGTTGACAGGTTATGCAGGTGGACTGGATAAGAAAATCTGGCTCTTGCGACATGAGAATCCAGAATTTGAGGTGAAAGATGATTTTATTTTATGAGTATCCAAAATGTTCGACTTGCCGAGTAGCAAAGGCGGAGCTGAAGAGTTTGGGATTGGAATTTGAAGCTATTGACATTAAGTCAACACCGCCTAGTGCTGAAGAGCTAAAAGCTTGGATGGAGGCGACGGGACTAGAATTGAAAAAGTATTTTAATACTTCTGGGAATAGCTATCGTGAACTAGGTTTGAAAGATAAGTTTGATAGTCTTAGCTTGGAGCAGGCACTTAATCTTCTAGCTAATGATGGTATGCTGATTAAGCGTCCCCTACTAATTCAGGATGGTAAAATCTTACAGATTGGCTATCGAACAAAATACGAAAATCTCGGTTTATAAGCCGAGATTTTGTTTATTATAGCGCATATTCTATTGAAATATATTCATGATGTTTTTTCAAAAGATAGAGCATCTGAGGCTTATCTTCTAAGAGTTTTTGGATAATTTCGTGATGGACATTGTGGAGATTGATTTTAACGCGAATCTTCATGCCTTGTTTGAAAATATGGATTTCGACATCATTGCTATCTTCCTTTAAGTAAGGCTCCAATAGCTGATAGATAGAATCATGTATCTCAGGGAAATGGATCGTTCCGTTGGCGAGTTCCTTGAAAGATACCACTAATAAGTTCCAAGGTTCCTTAAATGAAATGATTGCTAATGCTAGTGTCAAAAAGAAGTCACCAGTATAATGCAGGAAGCCTAACCAAGAGTTGATAGGAACAAGATAGAGCAGAAGAATTGCAATTCCAATTGCACCTGAAATGAGTCCGTCTATAAGATTGCCTTTTGCTTCTGCTAATATGATAGTAGACAGATGATTGACTTTGGCACTCATATGGCGGTTGTATAGGTAAAGCCCCATGCAGACAAAAAACATGGTTATGGTATAAGGTAGAACGGGACCTGTAGTCATTTGATGACCGATTCCATGAACAAAGTAAGCAAAGGCTGTCGCGCTAGTTTCAAGTACAGCAAATACAAGGAGTAGTAGAGTTGCGAGAGATTTCATGATAGCGTAGAGAGGTTCTAGAAAATACAGTCCTTGAGGAAAAGTCTCGGTTTTCCGATGGCTATTTTTCGATATGTAAACTGCAACTAAGGACGAAATAAATGCTATTAGAGAAAAGACTCCGTCTAGGAGGAGGGCGTTTAGGTCAGTCATGATATAAACGGCAATGCCAGCTAGTCCAGATAAACCGTTCACAACAGAGGAAACAGTTAGAGATTTGCGTTCGATAATTTTATGGTCCATAATCCCTCCTTTTAATATATATATTTATTTTACCATAAAATGACATCGCTTTCAAATCAAGCAAATTAAAACAAGGTAGAGTGATAAGAAATAAAGGCTCAAAACCCTTGCAATAGACCTACGGGTTTTAAGCCTTTAATATCTGTTATCTGATAATTGAAATCATGTTATACTCTTCGAAAATCAAAATCAGACGTTGTTGACTTGATTTGATGAGTGAAAGGCTCTAGTGGAACCTTTCAGCCTGTTACCTTGAAACAAAATAGTAACAGGGTTCTATCTGCGTAAGTAGAAACGAACTACGTTCGCTCTATCTCCAACCTCCAAAGGTTCCCCAAACCTTTGGAGCTAGTCTGATTTTGATTTTCATTGAGTATTAATATCCACTATTAGAATGAAATCTCCATTACAATTGGTGTATGGTCCTGACGAGCACCGGAGTCAATCATATCTGACTTACTTACTTTGTCGGCGATGCGGTCGCTGACAAGCCAGTAATCAATTCTCCAGCCTGTGTTGTTGATTTTACTGGTGCGGCTACGTTGTGCCCACCAAGTATAGGCGTTGAGAACATCACCGTGCAAGTGGCGGAAGGTATCTGTAAAACCTTTTGCGAGAAGATTTGTAAAACCTTGACGTTCTTCATCTGTAAATCCTGGAGATTGACGGTTACTTGCGGGATTAGCAAGGTCAATTTCCTTGTGAGCAACGTTGTAGTCACCTGTTGCAAGAACAGGTTTGTGGCTATCAAGTTTTGCTAAGTAGTCAGCATACTGTACATCCCAGATTTGACGGTCAGCAAGTCGTTTCAAGCCATCACCAGCATTTGGCGTATAAACTTGTGTGACATAGAAGTCGTCAAATTCTAGCGTGATGATACGCCCTTCAGAATCCATGGTTGTTGGAGCACCAATCTCAGGGAAGGTAATGGTTGGAGTTAGATGGTTTTTGTAGAGGAAGAGCGTACCAGCATAGCCTTTGCGAGCTGGTTCTACAGATGAACGCCAGGTATTGGCATATCCAGGGAAGTAGCTTTCCAAAATTTCTAGATGCTTTTTAGTCGGTCCCTTATCTGACAATTTTGTTTCCTGAATGGCGATAATATCAGCGTCTTCTGTCACAAGTGTATCGATGACTGCGCGTGATAATAGGGCGCGAGGAGATTCTGCAGTCAATGCAGCGTTAAGAGAATCAATGTTCCAAGAAATGAGTTTCATAATTTTCCTTTTCTAGTCTGTTACTGTTTTACATTATACCAAAAATAAAAGTTGCAGGCGAATATGGAAACTTGAAAAAAATTTTATAATTCTTGTATTATAATATTAAAATTGTGATACAATAGAACTAATAAATCTGTGTCAAGGAGGTTATTATGAAAAGAAAATTATTTGTTTTTGCCTGGTTAGCCCTAGTTTTGGAAATGCTAATCTACTACTGGTACCAGCTGCCTGCTTTAAATATTTTGAGTGTGGACTTCTGGATATTTTTCCTTCAATCTGTCGGACTGGTTTGGCTCATACTTTCCATGTTCAGCTCCAAAGGTGCTTTTCAAAAGGTGACTAAGATTTCCGGTCGCCAAAGACAAGTAGATACCTATCAGATTAAAACCTCGCAACTGCCAGCTTACTTAAAATGGTTGGGACGAATTTGGGTATTGGTTGTCCTGGGGTTGCTGGGGCTGGGGCTTATCAACTCACGTGTATTTCGTGCTAAGGATTACGCTGCTGTCATAAGCGTCAAGGATGCGGATTTTAAAGCAGATTTTCCTGAAACAGACATATCCAAATTGGCTCTTTTAGACCGTGCCTCAGCCGAAAAAATCGGTGATACTTATCTAGGTACCATTGACAAGGTCTCCCAGTTTGGCATTTCGGATGATTATCGCCAGATTACTATCGGTCAGCAACCATTCCGTGTATCGCCTTTGGAATATAAGAATTTTTGGAAATGGCTGAGCAACCATCAAGATGGGATTGGTTACTACGTGAAGGTTAATCAGACAACAGGGAAGGCAGAACTTGCCAAGTTGAGCAAAGCCATGCACTATTCAGATTCCGAATTTTTACTGAATGATACCTTGCGTCATCTTCGCCTGCAATACCCGACAACTATTTTTGGGAAACCATCCTTCGAAGTGGATGACCAAGGAAATCCGTATTATATTGCAACGATTTACGAGCCAAAATTTGGACTTTCATCAAATGACCCGATTGGCGCTATTGTATTGGATGCAGTAACAGGGGAAAGTAAGAAGTATAGTCTGGAAGATATTCCAGAGTGGGTAGACCGTGTTTATTCAGCAGACAATGTTATCAGCCGTGTAGATGACCACTATACTTATCAAAATGGTTTCTGGAATACCATTTTCAGTCAAACTGGTGTGAAAAATACAACAGACAGCTATAATTATATTTCTATCGGCTCAGATATTTATCTCTACACAGGTATCACCTCAGCAACTGCTGATTCATCCAACCTTGGATTTATTCTTGTCAATATGAGAACTCGTGAAATTACCAACTACAAATTGGCTTCGGCGACTGAAACAGCAGCGCAAGAGTCCGCAGAAGGTGAAGTGCAGGAAAAAGGCTATAAAGCCACTGCTCCAAGCCTGGTTAAGTTGGCAGATACAGCCTACTATTTAGTATCCTTGAAAGATGATGCTGGCTTGGTTAAATCATACGCTCTTGTTGATGCCGAAGATTATCAACAGGTTACTGTTAACAACGATATTGCGCTCTTAATTTCTCAAGTCACAGGAACGGATGCTTCTAGCCTTTCAGGATTGACGGTGACTGAAAATGGAGAAGTTGGTGAACAGACTGAGGTTATCAGTGGAAAAGTAGAAGCTTTAGCGAGTCAAATAATTGGCGGTGCGACAATCTACTATATTGAGTCTGAGGGCAAGATTTACAAAGTCAAAGCAACGGAAGATAGTACAGATCGATTACCATTTATCAAAGTAGGAGATCACTTTAGCGGTCAGTTAGATAAGAAAAATTATCTTAAAAACTTTAAGGTTAATCCAGAATAATCATAAGAAAGAGTGAGGTAGAAAAGCCTTGCTCTTTTGCTTGTCGTCACCCATGCGAAATATTTCAACTTATGGTATAATGGGGCGTTGTGGTTCTCTGACAGGAATCGGTAGCTTGTTCTGTCGAGTATCCATATTCTTATTCTGAAGGAGTATTTTGTGAGTTTATTTAGAAAAAAACAAGCAGTCGGTCGCCATAGTCAAATGCGTCGGCATTTAGGCTTAGTTGATTTGATATTTTTAGGTATCGGTTCGATGGTTGGAACAGGTATCTTTACGGTAACTGGTTTGGCAGCAGCCCAGTATGCAGGGCCAGCTCTGATTATCTCAATTGTTATTGCAGCAATTTCAGTCGGACTAACAGCCTTGTTTTACGCAGAATTTGCCTCGCGTATACCGACTAACGGTGGTGCCTATGGTTATCTCTACTCGGTTTTTGGTGAATTTCCTGCCTGGATTGCTGGCTGGCTGACAATCATGGAATTCTTGACTGCTGTATCGAGTGTTGCATCTGGTTGGGGAGCTTATTTGAAAGGACTCCTGGCTAATTTTGGTATCGCTATGCCGACAGCTCTGAATGGAACTTTTAACCCCGCTGCAGGTACCTATGTAGACCTCTTACCAGTTCTCGTCTTGATTTTTGTGGTAGGAGTGGTCTTGCTTAATTCTAAGGCAGCTCTGCGTTTCAATTCAGCCTTGGTAGTTTTGAAATTTTCAGCGTTGGCTTTATTTATTTTAGTAGGGTTATTCTTTATCAAACCAGAAAACTGGTCGAACTTCTCTCCTTTTGGTTTTGGTGCCATTTATGGTGGACAAGCAGGAATTATGGCAGGAGCGTCTCTCATGTTCTTTGCCTTCCTGGGATTTGAGTCTATTTCATTAGCAATTGATGAGGTGAAAAAACCTGAGAAGAATGTACCAAAGGGAATCGTGTTGTCTCTATCCATTGTAACAATTCTTTATATTGTAGTGACATTAGTATTGACTGGTATGGTTCACTATACTAAGTTGAATGTGGCAGATGCGGTAGCCTTTGCACTTCGAGAAGTTGGATTGGATTGGGCAGCGAGTTATATTTCTATTGTTGCAATCCTAACATTGATTACAGTATGTATTTCGATGACCTACGCCTTGTCGAGAATGGTCTATTCCATCAGTCGTGATGGTTTGCTACCGAAATCATTGAGCCGATTGACACAAACAAGTAAGGTTCCTAAAAATGCGACCATTCTTGTGGGGATTTTTGCAGCTATTTGTGCAGGTATTTTCCCACTAGCAAGTATTGCTTCCTTCCTCAATATCTGTACCTTAGCTTATTTGATCATGCTGGCGTTGGGTATTATTCGTCTGCGTCAAGTCGAAGGATTGCCAAAAGATGGACAATTTAAAACACCTCTTGTTCCCTTGTTACCTATCCTCTCGATTATCATTTGTCTTTCATTTATGTTCCAGTATAGTTTAGATACTTGGTTGGCATTCGGAGTATCCTTGGTTATTGGAATTTTGATTTACTTCTGTTATGGCTATCGTCATTCGGAAGCAAAATAATAGATTTCCCTTCTTTATTTGAAGGGATTTTTTGTACAATTTTTTTATAGAAATAATGGAAAACTTAAAAATAAAATAGTATAA
Source organism: Streptococcus sp. 2021WUSS109 (assembly GCF_044427305.1). NCBI lineage: Bacteria > Bacillati > Bacillota > Bacilli > Lactobacillales > Streptococcaceae > Streptococcus > Streptococcus sp. 2021WUSS109. The sequence continues at coordinate 9,830 of NZ_JAOTGF010000003.1, read as the reverse complement.
TATATATAACGTTACAAATATATGAAAGGAGAAACGTATCCACAGTAGCCTAGAGAGTATGGTGTTAATAAATTATTAGGAATCCCTTCGTATTTTGGAGGGATTTTCCTGTTTTTAAGAGATGTTCTGGAAAATTAATGGATAAAGTTTTATACTAATAGTAGGATGGTAAAGTAGTCCGATGTAGATAGAATATTTGCGACGTGACTTTATAAATAAGGAGAGAAAATTGGAGGGGAATTGTGATGAGGACGAGTGATATAGTATCAAGAGCGATGATGACTCGCGAGCGGACAAGAGGTACAACACTACTATTTTTACCCTCCATTTTGCTATCTATTGTTTATGCTATACCAGTAACAATTTTTCGCCTACTGACATTTCTAGAGCTCCGTCAAAACAGTGCTTTTGTGGAAGGGCGATTGGTTTCTTCAATCAGTTTGACCTATTTAGGTGAGTTCGGCTTCGCTCTGCTATTACAGCTATTCATCGGTCTGTCCTGTTTTCATTTATTGGAATTGTTAAGAGGGGATAGACAGGAGTTTTCTTTAAAAGATAGTTTTTCATTTCTAAAGACAGAATGGAAGAAGCCTATCTGGATCACTTTTCTTTATTATTATTTGCTTCTTTTTATGGCTGGACTTCCAGCTAATCTAGGGGCTGCTTTATTTATTAAAGGTTTCACAATGAGTAGTTTGATGGTCTTATCTCCTGGGGCAATGGCAGAGCTGGCAGTTCATCAGCCTAGTCAATTAATGAAGATAGGGGCTCCGATTTTCCTGCTAGGAATGATTATTTACCTTTTTGTCTACTATACCTACTCACAGGTTGTGTTTGTCTTGTATGACCATTTGGATAATGCTAGTTATACTGGTCCTCTGGCTGTATTTAGGGAAAGTCGTTTCTTGATGAAAGGGAACTATTGGCAACGTATTTGGTTAGATTTATCCTTTTTAGGTTGGTTTATTGGGGAATTATTGACCCTTCATTTGTTATCTTTTTTTGTGACTCCTTACTATCATTTATCTAGGACTATTTTCTACGAAAAATTGAAAAAACAAAGACTGTCAGCTGTAGAGTAGCTAACAGTCTTTTATGATTATAGGGAGCTTGTTTTGGGCTTGAAATAGAGGTCGTAAACCAACCAGGAAATCATTATTCCTTGGACAAGCAAGCTGATGACGGATCCTTCTACACCAAACTTTCCACCAGATAGCCACTCAGGACCAGTGATACCGATTTGAACAAAGGCCTGACCAGCATCGGTGCCGCTGACTGGGAAAGCAAAAACATTCCCTTGGAAACAGTTCCACGCAGCGTGTAAGCCACCAATCACCCAAATGTTTCCTGTTTTGAGCATAATGAGGCAGGCAAGAACGGCAAATAGGGTTAAATCCAAAATTGGAATGAGTGAAATAGCATTGTTCCCGAGGTGGAGAAATGTGAAGAAGAGGGAAGAAACAATGATACCAATAGGAATATTGTGTTTAGCTGAAAGTAATGAGAACATCCATCCTCTTGTTAGAATTTCTTCTGTCGTACCCTGGATAGACCAGGCAAGGATAAGGATGATAAATTCTCCGACTAATTTTGTAGAGAACTGGATGCTTGTAAATTCAATCGCGCCTAATCCCCACATGATGAGTGTGCAAGTGGTCAGCATTGCAGCTCCGATTCCCCACCCGAGTAGAAAATCTTTTCCCGCCCCTTTTTTGGTAAAACCAAGTCCTGCCCACGGGCTTTTTTCAATATACCGTGCCCATAAAATGACCATCAGACTGATAAAAGCGAAGGCGAACAGTTCAAAACTTACAGAAAGGGTTTCGCTAACTGGGAGTAAAAAGGTTACTGGAGTAAGAATAACCGCTCCTAGTGAATCTCCCACTATCAACAAAATAGTAGCTACAATAGGAGAGGTGAGGATGTTGAGATTGAAAGCTGATTGAGCTTTCTCATTAATAAATTCGGTTTTCATAGGACCTCCTTTTACTAGATACTTTACTAGTTCACTATTCTATCATATTTTTCCAAAGAAGACTAGACCTAATTTCCTAGTATATGGTAGAATAGTACAAAGCTATATAAGGAGAATAGTATATGGAATTGAATCAATGGCTGAAGTCCTTTCAACTGAAAGATAATCGACTAGTGGGCCCATTCTTCTATAGCACACCTTTTGCTCTTAGATTTGAAATCGGGCCTGCAGACGAAGCAGAAGAATTATCAAGAGCAATCTATCTTGAAAGAGCCTATGCACGTGCAGTAGAACTTTTTGAGCAGGCTAGTTCAGAATACGACTATGTGCTCCTTTCGCTCCTTCGACAGGAAGATAGGGATATAGACACCTACCTCTGGCATTTTTCATCGAAATTTAACTTCGACAAGCTTCCTGAGCCTGAGTTGATAGAAGTGGAGGATTTGACGGGAGATGTGCTAGTCTTTGAGCGCTATCTCTTTCCAGTTACCGACCAGGACCTGAAGGCTTTGTTGAGGGAGATTGTCAAAGCCGACCATGGAAGTTTTAACTATCTATCAAGTTCCGTTCTCTTCCTATCTAGTCAGGACAATATCATCTATCATTGCTATGATGATCGGGGAGTTGATGTCGCTGTGGTGGATGACGACAAGCGTCGCCAGCTCTTTACGGACTGCCATGACCTCCTTTTGGATTATGATATGGAGGAGATGGAGAGAAGGGTGAGGGGGTAGGAAACCACTACTAAAGGTGATATACCATCTCTTATATAAAAGTCCTTCACAAGTGAATACAGGTTCAAAAAATCCACAGTAAAATCTGTGGAAAATATGGTAGAATAGAACAGTAGAAAAGTTCCAAAAGCGGGGTGGAAATCTATTTTGGGAGGTGGCAACTTTATTTTTGATGGAAAGCAAAACTTTCTCATAAAAAAACGGGAGTGGGAAAGAACTCAACCATTCATAGAAGAGTTCGTTTTCCCACCCCCGCACAGTTGATTAGGTTAGATTTGGAGTGTAAAACACGAACAAATCTGCCAATCAACCACTGCGCTGAGATGTTGACACTAACTTTGAGAAGCGGTGCTGGGCTTTTTGCCCAGCCTCTAAAAGTTGCACTAATTCGATTTTTGAAAAATATCGTTTCAAAAATCTCACGTTAATACCAAAGACAATCAACATTTCTATTGATTTTACTCTAACTAATGTCTGCCGCAGAGGCTCTCGGGCTGATGTTTCAGTTTGGCACGTTACTAATTGTGCTACTGACATTTATTTTTAACAATCGTAAAAAATAAAAGACAGCCAACTGCTATGAAACTTTGACAGAGTGAACTAGCAGTAGCAGGTTGACTGTAATCTTCATTCGTCCCGTCTTTAAAATGCTCAAACAGTCTAGGAGACTGTTTGAGGTCGTTTCCCCAAAAAACAGAAGGAAACGAACACGGCGGATTGGGTTGGAGCTCAATCCCTTTTTCACACTCACTATATTACAAACTAAAATTGTTTGACAATTTTTTATCTACATCATCAAAAACGGCTTGACAGCCTAAGAAAAGGAGAATACCATGAGCAGAGCAGAGCAGAGCAGAGCAGAGCAGAGCAGAGCAGAGCAGAGCAGAGCAGAGCAGAGCAGAGCAGAGCAGAGCAGAGCAGAGCAGAGCAGAGCAGAGCAGAGCAGAGCAGAGCAGAGCAGAAGCTTGGAGAATACACTCAAGTTGAAAAGCTAGACCTAACTTCAAAAGATGTTTTATCAGACAATATTACCAAAATTGGTCAGCTTTTTCCTGAGGTTCTGACAGAAAGTAGTGATGAAAATGGCAGGTTGCGTCCAGCTATTGACTTTGAAAAGCTACGACAATTCCTTTCAAGAGACATTGTAGAGGGACGGGAGTCCTATGAGTTTACCTGGGTCGGCAAACGTGGAGCGATTGCCGAGGCTGGTAAACCGACCCACAAGACCCTCCGACCAGATCTTGAGGAAAGTGTTGATTTTGACAAGTCTGAAAATATCTTTATAACAGGGGATAACCTTGAAGTCCTCAAGGTCTTACAGGAGTCTTATCTGGGCAAGATTGACATGGTTTACATTGACCCACCTTACAATACAGGGAAGGACTTTGTCTACTCGGATAAATTCCAGATGAGTGAGGAAGAACTGGCAGATGAAATGGACCTGCGAGATGAGGATGGTTTGCAACGAGTGGGCTTGACTAAGAATGAAAAATCCTCCGCCCGCTATCACTCCGACTGGCTTAATATGATGTATCCCCGTCTAGTCCTTGCCCGAAACCTTCTCAAAGACAGTGGTGTTATCTTTATCTCCATTGACGACAACGAGCAAGCCAATCTCAAAGCTATCTGTGATGAGATATTTGGGGAGGAGAATTTTGTCGGCTCTCTTATTCATCAAAGAGCTAAGGGAGGAGGACAGGCAAAATTTGTAGTAAAAGGACATGACGTCATTCATGTTTATGCAAGAAGAATAGAATTTCTATCTCCGTTAGTCAAACCCAAAGTTATTCAGGGAAAAATCATTTCAAAGAATGGTATAGATTATCTAAAGAATGATGACATATATCGAAAACAATTTGGGAAGTATGAAAAAGGAACAGAAAGACGACTTTATTATGAAGATGCTTTAGAAGTAAAAGGGCAAAAAATAAAAGACGAAATTGATAATAGACTTTCAGCGGGGGAGATCTTTTTAGAAGAAAGAGAAAATGGGAAACATATTTTATATAGCTTGACCCCAGTTTCAGAAGCAACTTCTAAGCTATACTCAATAATAAAAGTATTATCAGAAGAGGGAAAGAATCGTTTGGAAGATTTAGGAATTGATGAGTTATTTTCCTATCCTAAACCGACAGATTTAATAAAGCAGATTGTACAGACTCATAATAGAAAACAGATGCTAATCCTCGACTTCTTCGCTGGTTCTGCAACTACTGCTGATGCCGTTATGCAGTTGAACGCTGAAGACGGTGGTAATCGTAAGTATATTCTCTGTACGCTGGACGAGCATGTAGCAGACAAGTCGGCTGCTAAAGAAGCGGGCTATGAAACCATTGATCAAATTTCTCGTGTGCGAATCCGTCGGGCTGCTAAAAAGATTCAGGAAGAACATCCAGAAACAGTTGGCAAGCAAGACTTTGGCTTTCGAGCTTACAAGCTGGACACTTCCAACTTCAAAGATGTCACCCAAACACCAGATAGCTTTAGCCAAGAAAGCCTATTTGACAGTGTTTCCAACATCAAAGACGGTCGGACAGATCTTGACTTGCTCTTCCAAATTATGCTGACTTGGGGTATGGAGTTGTCGCTTTCAATCACGAAAACTCAAATTGACGATACAGATGTTTACAATGTGGCAGACGGTGCCTTGATTGCTTGCTTTGCAGATGAGATTTCAGAAAGCGTCCTCCGTCAAATCGCCAAAGAAGAACCACTCCGTGCTGTCTTCAAGGACGAATCTTTTGCCAACTCCGCAGCAAAAATCAACCTAGGCCAAATCTTCAAAGAGGAAGCACCAAATACCAAAGTGAAGGTGGTGTAGGAGATGAAACTTCAATTTAAACAACAGCAATTTCAGTTAGATGCGGTGGCCTCTGTTGTAGATATTTTTGCTGGTCAGGGCAAGCATAGCGGTTTTGATTACCATATGGATAAAGGTCAGGGAATGGATGCGGAACTGGATATGAATTTTATCGGTTTCCGCAATGCTCCTATCCAGCTTTCACAGGACATTATCAGCCAGCAGGTACGAAGTCAGCAGCTCCGCTATGGACTTAAACCTTCCGAAAACCTATCCATCCAAAAAGTCGACGGTCGTCCGTCTTACAATTTGACCATTGAGATGGAGACAGGGACAGGGAAGACTTATACCTACATCCGCACCCTGATGGAGCTCAACAAGCAGTATGCCTGGCTCAAGTTTATCATCGTGGTGCCGAGCATTGCTATTCGTGAGGGAGTGCTCAAGTCCTTTGAAATCATGGCGGACCATTTCCAGATGGAGTATGGCAAGAAGCCACGCTATTTTGTCTATGATTCTAGCCGTTTGGGCGAGCTGGACAAGTTTGCCAACTCCTCGGACATTCAGGTCATGATTATCAACTCACAAGCCTTTAATGCCACTGGAGCAGATGCCCGTCGCATTCACACCGAGCAGGAAAGTTTCCGCTGGAGAAAGCCGATTGATGTCATTGCGGCGACCAATCCTATTTTGATTATCGATGAGCCTCAGTCGGTTGAGGGGAAAAAGACTAAAGAACGCTTGGAGGACTTCAAGCCTCTATTTACCCTCCGCTATTCAGCGACTCATAAGGACAAGCACGATATGATCTATCGTCTGGATGCCCTGGACGCTTACAATAAAAAGTTGGTCAAGAAGATTGCTGTTAAGACCGTGGAGCAGACTGCAACCACAGGAACACAAGGCTACCTTTATCTGCAAGAACTGGTTCCGCAAAAATCAGGTTCTCCTAAGGCTCGAATTGAGTTTGAAGTGCGGACCAAGTCAGGTGATGTCAAGCGTGTGACCAAATTGGTTGAAGAACCTTTTGCCCTCTTTGAAGAGTCAGGCAACCTACCAGCTTATCGGGACGGTTGGACTTTGAGTCATTTCGATGCACGTGAAGGTGAAAATTCTATTCAGATCGGTGCCAATCGCAAACTCTATGTGGGTGAAGTGATTGGGGAGACCAATGAAGATGATATTCGTCGTATTCAGATAAGAGAAACCATTGCCAGTCACTTGCAAAAAGAAGAACGCCTTTACAAACGAGGCATTAAGGTGCTATCCCTTTTCTTCATTGATGAAGTTGCCAAGTATAAGTGCTACGACGGGCAAAGTGAAGCCTACAATGGAACCTATGCCCAGATTTTTGAAGAAGAATATGAGGCTCAGGTCAAGGCTTTGTTGGCTGATCCCAATCTCCATGGAAGCAACTTTTGGCATTATCTCAATAAGCACCAAGAAGGCAATCCTGTTCACGCAGGTTATTTCTCCGTTGATAAGGTGAAAAAATCGGATAAGGTCAAGTTTGTGGACTATAAGTCTGCTACGGAGAAGAAAAATAACCAGTCCAACGATAAGGATGTCTATGATTTGATTATGAAGGACAAGGAACGACTCTTATCCTTTGAGGAACCTGTTCGCTTTATCTTCTCCCACTCAGCTCTCAAAGAAGGCTGGGACAATCCAAATGTCTTCCAGATTTGTACCTTGAAAAATACAGGTACAGAAACAGAAAAGCGGCAAAAGATTGGTCGTGGTATGCGTCTTGCCGTTGACCAAAAAGGTGTCCGTCAGGATGAGGAGCTTTTAGGAGCTGATGTTCATAACATTAACAAGCTGACTGTCATCGCCAATGAAAGCTACGAAGACTTTGCCAAGAATTTGCAAAAAGAACTCAAGGAAGTTCTGGCTGACCGTCCAAGTAAAGTGGAAGTGGACCTCTTTGTCGATAAAGTCTTGGAAAATGAAGCTGGTCAAAAACTGACTGTCACCAAGGAAGTGGCTAAAGAGATTGAATACCAGTTGATTAAGCAAGATTATATTGACAGCAAGGGGAATCTGACCGCTACTTATTTTGAACAAAAAGAAACAAGTCAGTTTACTCTATCTGAAAATCTGGCAGGCTATGAAGTGGCTGTAAAAGATATTCTAGAAACAATTTACGATGCTAATCGCTACCAGATTGAACGTGAAAATGATTCGGAAGTGGTTTTTGCCAGAGAAATCAACCCTGATAACTACAATCGCCAAGAGTTTAAGCGTTTGTGGGAAAGTATTCATCACAAGTCCACCTATTATGTGGAGTTTGATGATGAAGAGTTGATTGAAAAGTCCGTTAAGGTTTTAAATGAAGTCCTCTTTGTCAAAAAGCCAAGCTATATGATTACAGAGGCAGAAGCAAGAGAAATGAAGGCTGAACAAGGTTTGGATTTCAAGGTCAATAAGGACGGCAAGCGTCAGGCTGAGTTAGACAAGTCATCTATTCAACTCCGCTATGATTTGCTAGGAGAAATCGCCAGTCGCACGGAGTTGAAACGGAAAACAGTTGCCAATATCTTGAAACAGATCTCACCAAGCAAGTTTGACATGTTTGCCTATAACCCTGAGGCATTTATTCAACAAGCTAGCAGACTCATCAATGAGCAAAAGGCGAGTCAAGTGATTGAGCATATCCGCTACAATATCCTAGAGGAAACTTTTGATAGTTCCATTTTTACGGACAATCCTTTGAGTGGTAAGGTGTCAGATGCCAATATGCTCAAGTCTGAGAAGGGCGTTTATAATTATGTGAAGGTTGATTCTGGAACGGAGAGGAAGTTCAAAGAGGACTTGGAGCGATTCGACGATGTCATGGTCTATGCCAAATTGCCTAGCAAGTTTAAGATTTCTACGCCGCTGGGTGATTACAATCCAGACTGGGCTATTGCCTTCCGAGATGGTTCGGTCAAGCATGTCTACTTCGTAGCTGAAACCAAGGGTTCTATGTCAACCTTGCAATTGAAGGGGGCAGAGTTGGCTAAGATTGAGTGTGCTAAGGCCCACTTTAAAGCCTTGAAGGAAAAAGGATTGATTGCGGATGATAGGATTTATGATGTGGTTGATTCCTATGAAAAATTATTAGAAATCGTGAGAGGATAGGTTGCTGAGTAATCCTTCTCGCCACTGAAGGAGAATATTTATGGGTGCGTTTCTATTTTTTACATTTGCGATTTATTATCTGCTGGACATTGTCGCCATAGTCAAGGCTTTGTTTGGATTTTCAACAAGTGATGATTGCTGATTTGGAGAGGAGTTTTGAGCAATTGTATATTGAGTATAAATAAAGAGACTGGGCAAAAAGACCAATGTCATTAAGTTAAGCATTTAAGTAGCTAAAGAAACTATTCCCGTCTGAGCAGTTCATGACAAAACGGGAATAGTTTTTGTATTTAGGGCGCACAAAAAGGAGGTTTTTTAACCCAATTTTTCAACTATTATGTTACTCTATAAGTGAAGCTTACAGGTACCTTGCTTTTTATCTTTCTTTGGAAGGTTCGATTAGGTCGGACGATGGATAAATGTTTGGCAATGTAGGTTTCCAATTGGAAGGAAGTGAGTTCAGCTCTAAGAAATTTTCGACAGGCATAAACAGCGTCTGAAAAACAAATTTTATAAGTCTGTTTTAACTTTGATGTTTTAATGGTGACGTGTGAGGTTAGCCATTTACAAATATTAAAGTTGATAAAGCGAGCGTAGATTTCTTGGAGAATCCCTTCCTTCTTTTTTGCATGAAAATGAGTCAGACCGATACTGTATTTTAGGTCACGAAAACTGGTCTCTATGCCCCATCTGTAAGCATAGAGATCTTTTAATTTTTCTGGTGAATAATCCGTATTTGTCACCAAAGTTTCAAAGAAACCCGGCTTGATTTCGAGACGCACCATTCGAAAATGAAGTTCGTAAAACTGGAGTGGATCATTTTTTCGGCTAGAGCTTGGTAGAAAGTCAAAGGGTGAGTGATTAGGTAAACAGCGATAGTGATTAGGTAAATTTTGATACTGTTGTTTCATCTCATTGGTCTGTTTCCGGCAGATGTTTAGGTCAAATTTTTCATCAAAACAAGAGGTGTCAGGGAGGTTAAATCCTGACTTCATAGAATGATTCCCGTCACGAATACGAATAATATAGGACCAATTTCTTTCTTGACAGTGTGCCATGACATTGTAGGATTCATACCCTCTGTCCATAATAACTAGAGCTTGCTCGAAAGGGACAGCTCTCCATCATATCAATAAAAGCCGCACGCTCATCAAACTCCCGATTATCCTGAATCCGTAAATCGTGATAAATCTCTTGT